>JAEWKL010000837.1 GCA_023386115.1 Pseudomonadota bacterium | reverse complement strand
AGTCGAGATAGCTCTCGGCGGGCAGGCCCTCGGCGAGGAGGATGTCGTGGCTGTCGAGCTCGACATGCCAGTAGGTGACGGCCGTCACCGGCTCGCGCGCGATGCTGGTGCCGTTGATCAGGCCCATGATCGGGACGAGGTGCCCGCCCTCGCCGTCCACGCCGGCGCCGACCAGCACGGGATGCCCGGGTGAGAGGAAGAGGTCGCGGGTGGGAAGGCCCGGCCCGAAGGCGCCGGCGCGGATGCGGACCGGCTGTAGATCGTAGCGGAGAAACCGGGCCGGTGTGGCGAGATCGCGGTGGCCA
This sequence comes from Pseudomonadota bacterium, assembly GCA_023386115.1. GTDB lineage: Bacteria > Pseudomonadota > Alphaproteobacteria > Rhizobiales > Beijerinckiaceae > Methylobacterium. The sequence continues at coordinate 12,235 of JAEWKL010000837.1, read as the reverse complement.
ATCCAAATAACCGGACGCAATGCACCGGAAACAGTTATTGCATGATCTCCGATTTTGAGATTCTCAACGGCTATCTCGCCGCGTGCTGTACGGATGCGTGTACCGGTCGTGAAGCAAGGAGCTTCGCTCAGTAAACTGCTTGTCACGGCAAGATTTTTCAAGCCATATGTCATGGCGTTTGTCGTTGACGGGACAGTCATGTAATCCAAAACGGTCTTTGTGTACTGGGCGGTGTCGAAGCTATTAATGAGACGTCCATTGACGGGGAAAGTGAACAGCATGCCAATGTTTTCGTTGGAAAACGAGCTCGTGCCGCTAAAGTCTACTCGATATTGAATTGTTCCATCCAGATTTCTGATTTGATTTGGAACGCCATTTTGCCGAAAGTTGTATTGATCAACTTTGAAATCAGTCGTCCCGCCGAATGCGTAGGCTGAGTTTCTATCGAAGTTTATCGTGAAAGACCCGCTAATATTTACCGAACCGGATCCAGACAAACCGGGAAGAGAGCCATCGAAAGAGTATTTATATTGATCTAATACATAAAGCGGCCCACCAGCCATGATGTATCTCCAAAATTGATTTCAGCGTATTGTAAAATTTAGATTTTCACGTTTCAATACGTTACAAAGATTTTTTCCATGAGATGCAAACTGGCAACTGATCGATTGCGGTGCTGTGCGGAGGGGCATCACACACTCCGCACACCGGCTGTCTGTCGCCACGAAGGCCTGCGTCTGCTCATGGGGGACCTAAATCGGTCGAGACATGAGCCCAGCCAATGACGAGACGCCTCACCCGCCGCTGAACTGCTCAGCAAAATCCTCTGGCACCTCGCCGAACTGGCCGAGGATCGCAACGCTCTCCAACTCGCCCGTCTCATCATCCGCCCCGCAGGCGCAGGCCGCCGCCCAGCAGGCCGCGACCGCCGTTACGAATGCATCAACCGCGGCGATCCGCGCCGCCAACGCCGCCTACGCGGCGCAGGTCGGCCGCGTGATCTCCAATTTCAACTTCGAGTCCTCCCTGGACGTCGCCAACGATTGAAACGCATGATGCCCCGTCAGGCCCGCCGGCTCGCCAGCCTCGGCGCGAGCGACCTTCCGAACCAGGCTGCCGTCGATGCCTACCGGGGACCGCCGCGCGAGGCCGTCGGAGCCTAGACGCTGCACGTCCCGGACGGCGTGACGGTCGGCAGCATCCGCATGGCGAACGTCGACAAGACCATGGGCAAATTGCCCACCGCCTACTTCCCTTCGGCGGTGTCCCTGCTCGGCGCCGCCGTCGGGCAGAATGCCGATCGGACAATCCCCGCCACCGCCATGCATTTCGTGATCCGGCTTCTTACGGCCGCGCGGACGTGGTTTCTGCCGGATGGGGATGGCTACGCGGGGGCAAGATCTCCTTGTGATCGACAAAGGTGGGAATGTCGGGGGTCTACACGCTCGCCTTGGCTCCACTGCTGGGGTCCGGCGCTGCCATCCCGAGCGCGACCGGCAACCGGATCGTTCTCGACAGCCAATACGCTCGCTCGCGCACGCGCGCCGGCATCATCTCGACTATCTGGGTCATCATGTGATGCGCTTTCTACTCGCCCCCCTCGCCCCCCTCGCGCTGCTGGTCGCGCTCGGCATGGCGCCGGCCATCGCCGACGGCCTGTCGCCATCCGGTCCCCTGACCCCTGGCAGGTGCTTCGCATCGGGCACCAGCGGCCCGACTGTACCCTGCGTGCAGGAGGGCCGGACCTGGACGCGGGTGCTGCGCCCGGCCGATCCGGCTGACGGGATGACCGTCCTAACGGAGGGCGCGACCACGCCGGCGATCATGAGCCGGCTGCTCGCGGCGACCGGCGCCGTCGTGCGCGCCGACATCCCTTTCCGGTCTATCCCGGCGTCGGTCACGTCGCTCACGCTTTCCGGCCACTCGACGGTCGGCGACGGCTGTCAAGGCGCGGTCTACACCCGCGGACCGGGGCTGATGCAAATCACGGACGCGCTCGGCAGTCCGTGGCACCTCGTGCCGGGGTCTTCCGGCTTGTGGTTCGAGTGCTTCGGCGGAAAGATGGACAATAACGCGGCCTCTGCCGCCGGTAACGATGCCGCATGGGATGCCGTGTTCAACTATGCACGCATGTTCCAGTATGGCGCGCAAGTCAATTTCGGCAGTGGAACGGCTTATTTTCTGACAACCCGGACAACAGGGGACTTCGGCGGGAGGAGCTTGAGAGTATCTGGTCGCGGAAAGCGGGCCACGCGCTTCCTCTATGCGGGCGCGTCGCCCACCACTCTGCTCAGTGTCAGAACTGGCCCCGGCCTTGTCGGTGATCAATACATTGACGACGCCGGCACAACCATCGAGGGCATCGAGTTTGCCTCCACGTCCGGCGCCGCGAACAACGGCGCTGGGTCGCTCGCGATCGATGTTTATGGCCGATCGGGAATTCTCATTCGCGATATTAAGGTCGTAGGATACAAAGAGGGAATTAAATTCGCAAAGAGCTATGGCCCCCACATGACGGACGTAGTCATGACGGGCATTGCCGGGCGGGCCATCCAGACTGCGCCGGATGGAACTGCGAACGGCATGGTCTTGCATAAGGTCGCCGTAACGAACAGCGGCAACGTTGATAAGGTACCGGCCGTCGATATTGTCGGGGGAGGCAGCGGCAACCAGGGTAATGGGATGTCGGTCATCGGCTCCGATTTCGAGTCTGGCTACATCAACATCCAATTTACTAATATGTTTGGTGTCGCCTTCGTTGGGAATTATTCCGAAACCTCCTCGAGCGCCAACAGCAGTGGCGGGCAAAATATCGCCTTCTCTGGTAAGAACGCAGCATTCAACATCGCTGGAAACTGGTTCGGTGAGCAAACCAACCCTCTGACCTTTGCAAATCTGAAGAGTTCTTCAGTCACCAACAATACTTTTTACAACACGACGATCGCCTTCGATGTGTCGGCGACCGATCTCGACTTCGGGAATTATGCACTCTTCGGAGCCGCGTCGGTCACGAATGCGACTCCGTGGACGACCGTCGCCCCCACCAGCGGATGCGCCAATATCGGCGGTTCCTACGAGCCCCTGGGGTACCGCAGGCATGCTGATGGCAGCATCGAAATCAAGGGCGGGATGACCTGTCCCGTGCCGCCCAGCGCCGGACCCACTGCGACGCCCGTCGCCACGGTCTTCACGACCCTGCCGGTGGGGTATCGGCCGTTCAAGCACAGGACCTTCGTTGTGCCCGGCCTAGTGGAGTCCACTGGAAATACAGAGGGGATCAGCGTCGATCCGAACGGCAACGTGACTGCGTTCGTCAGAAACATAGGCGGCTACATTGATGTGAATATCCGCTTCACGCCGTAGAGATCTATTCCAATCTCTCGCTGAGCCAACCAGCCCGAGCCTCGTCGCAGGACAGTCGGATACCTCATGCACGCCCTGATGCTCGCCGCCCTTCTGTGTGGCGGGGCCGCCGACGCGTGCGGGGGCGCCCCCTTTTGATCAGCCGGGCGAGGCCCGGGCCGCGCTGCCGATCCCCCTCACGGACATCGCGAGGATTAACATGGACCTCTCCCCGATCGGGCGGGCGGGCAGCTCTTGAGGTGGTGGATGGGGCACAGCACAGCAATGTCCGACGCGCCCTCATCGGGCATGTTCGATCCGACTCGCCCGCCCGGCTCACTGCCGCGGCGGGTTTTTGATGGGCAGGGTTCGGTGAACTCCTCACCCGCCGCTGACCTGTTCCGCGAAGTCCTCCGGCACCTCGCCGAACTGGCCCAGGATCGCAACGCTCTCCAGTTCGCCTGTCTCGTCGTCCGCCACGATGCGCAGAGCCGCCGCGCCCGGCATCCGCCCGGCGATCGCCTCCGCCCGCTTGAGCGCCCCGCTCTCCGTCGGCGCTACATCCCGGTTGCCCGGCCGCAGCCGCTTCCGGTGAGTCTCGAACGTCTGCACCATGAACGTTGTTCGCATCCCCATCACGATGAGCCGGGCGATCGCGCTGATCGACGGCAACTCCTTCTACTGCTCCTGCGAGCGCGTGTTCGACCCGAAGCTCACCGGCGTGCCGGTGATCGTGCTCTCGAACAACGACGGCTGCGCGATTGCACGATCTAGGGGTGGAGTGGCCGAGAGCGGCGGACCGGGTTGTTCTCTCCTAAGAGATCCGGCCCACCGGCCTGGCTGAAGGGTGATCGGAACAGCAAGGCACCTGCACTTAGCACCCAAGCCTGACGGTGGCACAGACACCCGTTGGGTCGTGGCGCGACGAAGTCTGGCTGAAGGTCCGGAGCAGCAGGGTGCGCGCAGCCCCCGGCCGCCACGGATTGACCGGGCTCATGTCACTTCGCGGCGGCAGCGGCCTTTTCTCTCAGTGAGGAGAAATCGCCCGCCGCCCTCGACTGCGTTGAAGCAGATTCAATATGGGTGGCGTGGATCTCGACAAGGGCATGGACGTAGCCGCTCAACTCGTGCCTTACGTGAAGCACGACGTCTGCCACACGCGCCACCAGCGCCTCATTGCTGACGCTCTGCCGATGTGATTATCCAAACAGGCCACGCGAGAGCACGAAGCGAGATAGATGAATATTTCGCACTTAAGAGTTTATCAACTAAAATCTTAGCCTTATTGTGCGTCGCTATGTCTGGAATATAAAAAATGTCAACCGCTGTGTCGATGCGAAGCGTTCTGAGTGCAATCATCGGAACAATGGGGCTGCTCGCCGTCTGTAAATTTGGAGGCGACGTAGCGACATCTTGGAATGTACGAGCAGCTGCGCATGATGCCGCTACATCGGCGTCCATCGAGCTGGACCTGTTCAAGACCTTATCTGCTGTTCGGTTCGAGCGCGCCGCTCTCTTAGGCGCGCTGCAAGCATCGGCGAGTGTCGATCAAGAGACAAAGGACCGGATCACCTCGAACAGGAAAGTCGCCGAGGGCGGCGTAAGCCATATCCTGGCTTCTCTCGCCCAGCTTGATCCAAACGATAGACTGGCTATTCGCAAGCGCCTTGCCGATGTAAATGCCGCCGTCGCCAAGATTCGAATCGAAGCCGATGCCGCTATTCAGCAGCCTGCAGCAGGTCGGCCTCAGGGACTTGTCGCAGCGGCGACCCGGGACATGCAGGAATATTACGATAGCCTGGTTTCCACTGAGGTTGCGATCTCAGGGGCAATGAAGCTGGCTAGCGCCAAAATGGATCAGCTCTTGGATCTTAAAGGAAATATTTGGTCCGCGCGTTTGTCGGCAGGATTTATTGGCACGACGTCGGAGATCCTGACAGCAACCCATCGCAAGCCAGCACCGAAAGATCTTGACGACGTCGCCCGTTCTCACGGCCGCATGGATGCATACTGGGGAGCAGTTCTTGCCGTCGTGAAGCGGCCAGAAATCCCACAATCCATCAAATCGTCTGTGGCCGAAGCCAGCAAGAATTTTCCTGAGAAATTTTCCTCTGCCGTGAATGAGGCGATGAATGCCCTCCAACAAGGAAACGAACAGGAAGCAACTGGAAAAGTTAATTCTGTCAGAGCTACGGTCGTCGAGATAACAAAGACGGCTATGACCGTCGTGGATGAAATGATTGTTTTGGCGGAGAGCGAAGCTGACGCCGCGACGCGCAACCTCATTTTCGGGGCGGCCATGCTGCTGGTCGCTCTTTGCCTGGTAGCGGGGGGGATCGCCCTTGCCAGCTACCGGATCGCGAAGCCGATCGCCCGCATGACCGATGCCATGCAGGCGCTGGCAAAGGGCGACGCTGCCGTGGAGGTCCCATACCAGGCCCGGGGCGACGAAGTCGGAGCCATGGCTGCGGCTGTGCAAGTGTTCAAGGTCAACCTCCTCAACAGTCGCCGGCTCGAAGAGGAGACTGCTCAGGCACGGCTTGCGGCCGAAGAGCAGCGAAAATCCGGCATGCGTCAGATGGCCGATGCCTTCGAGGCGGCCGTCGGCGGCATCGTCGGCCAGGTCGCGGCCTCCGCCACCGAGCTCCAGGCTACCGCCCAGATCATGACGACTACCGCGACCCAGACCGCCGCACAGTCCACAGCCGTGGCGGTCGCGGCCGAGGAGGCCGCGTCTAACGTCGAGACGGTCGCGGCGGCGGCCGAGGAGCTCGGCGCCTCGGTCCAGGAGATCAGTCGCCAGGTCGACGGTTCGGCCCGCCTCTCCCAGACCGCCGTCGCGGAAGCCGGGCAGACTGCGCACCAGGTCCGCGCGCTGACCGAGGCGACGGCCCGCATCGGCGACGTGGTCGGACTGATCTCCTCGATCGCCGCCCAGACCAACCTGCTCGCGCTCAACGCCACCATCGAGGCGGCCCGCGCCGGGGCGGCGGGCCGCGGCTTCGCGGTGGTGGCGGCCGAGGTGAAGGAACTCGCCGGCCAGACCGCGAGGGCGACCGAGGAGATCACCAGCCAGATCGCGGCGATCCAAGCCTCGACGGGTCAGGCGGCGGGGGCGATCGGCCAGATCACGGCACGGATCGAGCAGATCAGCGAGGTCGCGACTTCCATCGCCGCCGCGGTCGAAGAGCAGGGCGCGGCGACGCAGGAGATCGTTCGCAATGTCGCCCGGGCAGCGACCGGCACCGGCGAGGTGACGGGCAATATCGCCGGCGTGGCGGGGGCGGCCGAGGAGACCGGCGCGGCGGCGAGCCAGGTGCTCGCCTCGGCCTCGGAGCTCTCGCGCCAGTCCGAATATCTCGGCGCAGAGGTCGCCCGGTTCCTCGCCACCGTCAGAGCCGCCTGAGCGGCTACGGGCGCGCTGGCCGTCCCGACGGACAGCGCGCAGTACGTGGACCCACTACCACGCTCACGACACGCTGCTCACAGTCTCAACCACGGTCGCGGGCAGTCTTTCTCAGGAGTTGTGTTAGGTCCCGTTCGTAACTCACCCTGCCAACCACGTTTGTGTGATCCAAGGCGTTGGCGACCGACGCGGCTTTCAGGCTCCGCCGATAGGTTCTGTCACCTTCCCGGTCCCCGCGCATTCCGGACAAGGCTCAGCGTTGATCTTGCCAGTGCCGCTGCAACTCCGGCACAGGTTCTCACCAGTGCCTGGCGTGCCCGGCGCGGCCTTGTCTCCCGGCTTGGCAGGGTCGATGGTCGTCATCGTGTTTGCCTCCAGAACGCTGTTGGAAGATTACCGGCTAGGATCGGGTACCACTCCCTGCTCCTTTTCGGATGGAGGAGCTGGTCCGGCCTCTGAAAGGGCATCCGCACCCTGTCTGTGGGTGTCGCGCTGAGGTTTCTTGCTGCCGGACTGGGCGGCCGCCTCCGACCCCCTGCTCACGTCTGGCTGCTGCCCTCCTGATCCCCAGGTAGTTCCTCATCCGCCATGGCGCTCTCCCGTTTTCAAGCAATTATGAATGCCTTCCGAGTCACCAACTCGCATGCAGTGCGGCAGTTCGAGATGCCTCGTCGCTCCCCCAGCCGCCGAACGGGTCAGTGAACGTCGTGATGCGTCGTGGTGGGCCCTTTGCCTTGAGGTGCTATGCTCGCATCCCCGGGGTCGCTTCCGGCCGTGAGCTTCGGATTAGAATCGAACTGCGCGCCCATGAAGCCCGCATCACGTCGGATCCTTGGGCAGATCAGGCCCTGCGTGTCGCACGCGGCCGTCGTAGCCCTCCATCCACTCCTCTCGCTCCTTACTATCAATCGGGTAAGAACAAGCGTCCCTTGGCTTCCCCCGATGGCGGGCACGTGCACCCTCAGCTGCGGGATCGCTGGTTGATTTCGTCGGATCGGGATCGCTGGTCGACATGCCCATGCTCCGGCCGGAAATGGCATGTAGAGCGGTCAGGCGGGACGATCGCCCCCGGTGCCATCTTCCTTCTGGCCATTGATCTGCACCGCCGTCCCCATCGCCTCACGAACCTCCCGGATCATCTTCTCAAGGGAGGGCGGCATCTCCTGCCCATAGTCCTCCAGCAGCATGGCTGCATCCACCAGGGCACGAATGTGGGCGATGGGGGTTGATCCGCTTCCCAGCCCTTCTGCGAGCACACGCTCAGCCAAAAGGTCAGCGAGCCGAACTACCTCGGCGATGCTGCTTGGTTTGTCTGCCGTATCCAACTTAAGCGCCTGGGGTCCAGTTGATCTTCGGCTTCTGCGACAGGATTCGCTCGAAGCAGTCGGCCACTGCCTGCGCCCCGCTCGTGTGCATCATCGCAACCGGATGGATGAGGTAGGCCCTGGCTAGGTCGAGGGGGATCTCGCCGGCCTGGAGCGCGCCGAGCACCGCGTCGATGACGGCGTCGTCGCCCTCGTTGAAGTCCGACGAGAGCTTCTTGCCGTCGTTGAGCGCTTTGATCGGCATCGTGCCGCTGATCCTCTTGAAGGGCTGTGCCCAACCGGCCAGCCGGTGCGCCCACCCTGTGTAATAGGCCGGCGTGGATCATCTAGCCATAGTGAGGCGCGATGTGGCGCACCTTCCGGCACTCGTTCGCCCCGACGGCCGGCGATCTCGGATGCAGCACTAGATTGTTTGTCCCAGGCCCATTGCTAAAGGGCTCGCGCTGACGCGCTGGACTGCCGTTGGGCCCCGCTCTATCTTTGGCTCACTCTCGCGAGGAGTCGCTGCAATGCGCGGGGAGTCGTCTTCTCACGTCACGAGCGGCGCGCGGCGACTGGCCGCCATCATGAGCGCCGACATCGCCGGCTACAGTCGGCACATGGCTGCCGACGAGGAGGGCACCCATGCGCGCGTCTCCCGTTATCGCCGCGAGATCATCGAGCCAGCCGTGGCGGAGCATAGCGGCCGCATCGTCAAGCACATGGGCGACGGCTTTCTCGCCATATTCGACAGTCCGCTGGAGGCGACGCGTTGCGCCATTGTCATCCAGCAGAACATCTCGGCCCGCAACATGGCGGTTCCGAAGACGAACTGGATCCAGTACAGGATCGGGATCAATCTCGGCGACGTCATCGAGGATTCTGACGACGTCTTCGGCGACGGGGTCAACATCGCGGCGCGGCTACAGGCGGTCGCGGACCCTGGAGGCGTCGATATCTCTGGAGGCGTCTACGAGCAGGTGAAGAACAAGCTGGTCTGCGGCTACCAGTCGCTCGGCGACGAGAAGCTGAAGAACATCACCGATCCGGTGCGCATCTACAAGGTGCTGCCCGATCCGGCCTCCCTGGCGAAGGCCAGCCGGAGCAGAGGCCTAGCATGGATCGCCGCCTGCATCCTTGCGTTGTGCGGTACTGCCTTCGTGGCCGGCCTCCACCTCGCCTCGCACTATGGCGAGCCCCCACCGGCAACGACCGCGCTCGCGGCGGGCCAGGCTCCTGTCGCACCGGTGCCGGCCCCGGCGGCTCCGCCTCCCGCTCCAGAGCCCGAGAGGGCGCCGAGTGCGCCCGCACCGAGCCGGCTCGCCGTCGCAGCGCCGCCACCGCCCTCGCCTTCCTCGCCGGATGTCGGGCGGCGCGAGGACTCCGCCGGCACGTTCCGAGATTGCGCCGGATGTCCGAGGATGGCGAAGCTTCCGGGCGGCAGCTTCGCTATGGGCAGCAACGAGGATGAGACAGAGAAGCCGATTCACGAGGTGCGCGTCGCTGCCTTCGCGATCGGGCGCTACCCGGTCACGCTCGGCGAATGGCGCGGCTGCGTGGCCGCGAAGGCTTGCAGGATCAATCCCGAGGGGAATGACGAGGTCCCGGCATACAATGTGAGCTGGGACGACGCCCGCGACTTCGCGGCTTGGCTCGCCCAGCTCACCGCGAAGCCGTACCGCCTGGCGAGCGAGGCCGAATGGGAATACGCCGCCAGGGGTGGCACGACGACCGCCTATTGGTGGGGCCCTCGCTTCAGCCCGGCGGCGGCGAATTGCCGGACCTGCGGCGCCTCGCGTTCGCTGGCGACGCCCGCCAGGGTCGGGTCGTTCGGCAGCAACCCGTTCGGGCTCTACGACATGGGCGGCACGGTCCAGGAATGGGTCGCCGATTGCTGGCACGCGACCTACCACGGCGCGCCGCGAACCGGGGCTGCCTGGGACGCGCCGCGATGCCGGGAGCGCGTGCTGCGCGGCGGATCGTGGCGGAGCGATCCAGACGACGTGCGGGTTGCGAGCCGCGCCTATTACGACAGCGGTGTGCGCTACTTCACGCACGGGTTCCGCGTGGCTTTGTCCGACTGAGGGGGAGGCATCAATGACCCGCTTGGTTCTGCTGGTGTCCGTCGCGGTCCTGATTGTCCCAGCGGCTGCCCGCGCAACCGAGGCGCCCTCCGACGCGAAGGCCTACATCATCTCGCCCCGCGATGGGGCCCGGGTCCGCAGCCCATTCACGGTCCGCTTCGGATTGAAGGGCATGGGCGTCACCCATGCCGGCGACGCGACCAAGAACCTGGGGCACCATCACCTGCTCGTCGACCCCGGCGAGCCGCTCGATCCGAAGGAGCCCATTCCCTCGGACAAGAAGCATCTGCACTTCGGCGCCGGCCAGACCGAGACGGATCTCAACCTGCCCTCCGGGCCCCACACGCTCCAGCTCGTGCTCGGCGACACCGACCACAGGCTCTTCACGCCGAACGTCATCTCAGCGCCCGTTAGGGTGACGGTGGTTGCGGCCAACGAGCCCCTGGGTCAGGTTCGCCGCAACCACCGCAAGAGGCACCCGGCCCGCTCGGCCCGACGCTAGGCCATCGCATTGGCGAGCGGGGGACTCGGCTAAGGTTCGAGGCGACGACCTGCATCGGTGACGTCGTCGCCACGACCTAATGTGGATTGAACTTGAGTTCAGCCCTTTGCGAAGACCGAACATCTAGAACCATTGGGGCGATGCTCGGGCACGCTGGCGGCTTGATCACCAACTGGTACGTCCACCGCCCGACATACCATGGTGCGACCATCTGCGGATGAACGCGCCGGCATGCCCCCAAACTCAGGCCCCGACGTCCCTCTGCCAATCCGTGACTAATGATGATCGTCCAACAGTAGGATCGGCGAGCTGCCTTTTGTCCCCGTGTCGATCGGCTGCTGAGCGCTCACCGCCTCACGCTATGGTGGCCGGCAGGATCGCCGTCTTCACCGCGTTCCGCCGCCGGGCCGGGCTCGCATCCTCCACCGCCAGCTCCACCGCCGACCTGTGGTGCGCCAGGACGGCCGCGGCGACGTCGGGGCGCTTGTCCGTTGATCTCGATCGCCACCGGCTTCGACGGGTCAGCAGTACGGGGCGAGCTGCATCCGCATCGTGGGTCCGTTTCGCGTCCCGCCGCGTTGCTCTGTTGGTGACCTGTTGAGGGAGGCTGAGATGGGTTGCAATGAGGATTTCATCGCCTGCCTGAAGCGCGAACATAAACGGCTCAGCCAATTGATCCAGACAATCGATGGGGGCCGCTGGTGGACGGATACTGAACCCGGGCGCGACCAGGTCGCGGTCTTGCAGGAGCGAACAGCACAGATCCGGTCCGCCATTGGCGACATCGAGCGGGTCGCCGGCGCGATTGGCAGTTGAGGTGAGCGCCGCGCCGCCGGTCATCGCTTGAATTCCCAGATCGCGACCTGCCCCGGCATCTTCACCGGCTCGTCGCGGTACGCCGTCCACTTCCCGAGCTTGATCCGCTCGGCCGTGACCTCGTGCACGTCGACCATGCACGGGATCAGGATGCCGCAGAAATCGCCACGGAGCGTGCCGGTCTGAGGCCCGACGCCAATCAGCCGCAGCGTGTCCCAACCGGCCGCGTGCGCTTGCATGCCCCATCGCTCGACGAACTCCTGGCAGCGGCGGTGCGTCTCAGCCCATTCGTCGGGACGGAGGTCGGGACAGGGCGGCACGCCGGGGGAGAGGCTGGCGGGGCCGCGGGACAATTCGAGAACGGTAGGTGGGATGGCAGCCGTACCTCGTAGCCGGCCGTGTGCGGGCTTGAACACGGCGGTGCCCTGAGGCGGATCAGCCACCCGCGCGAGATGGAGCGGCCGGAGTATGCGGCTTCGGAAACCGGGGCGGCCATCCGGTTGCTTCGGAGAGCTTTCCACGCGGCCGGCGCGGGCTGTGGCTTCTCGCTTCGTGGGCGGTGCGCGGGCTATTCGGGGTGCAGCAGGCCATTCGCATCGGCCGGGTGGTGGGAAGCGCAGAAATCGCTCGGTTATGCCCGCGGGTTGCCGGGCACCTCGTGAGATCCAGAGCCGATTGGGTGGCCGGCCTTGCCCGCGCAATGCGCCTTATACCGCCGCGCCTTCGGACGGATTCGTTCGGAGGCGCCGGCTCAGCCCGAACGGGCGTCGGGGCGGGTTCG
>JAEWKL010000825.1 GCA_023386115.1 Pseudomonadota bacterium | reverse complement strand
CGCCCACCCCGCGGGCGGGGGGGGGGGGGGGGGGGGGGGGGGGGGGCCGCCCCCCCCGCGGCACCCCCATCCCGCTCAGTCCCGGTTCTTCCGCTTCGAGGTCCCGGACGTCGTCACGGCAGGCAGGTTCGCGTGCAGGCGGTTCAGACAATCGATCAAGGTGTCGCGCTGCTCCTGCGTCAGGCAGTCGAGCAGGCGCCGCTCCCGCTCGAGGGCCACGACGATGATCTCGTCGTGCAAAGCCTCGCCCCGTGCCGTGAGGCGGATCAGGCGCCGGCGCGCGTCGTCCGGATCCGCGCCCGTGGCGACGAGGCCGCGCGTCTCCAGGGAGGCCAGGGTCCGGCTCACCGGTCCCTTGTCGAACCCGATCACCTGGCAGATGCGCGCGGCCGTGATCCCGGGCTCGATGGCGAGAAGCGACATGATCCGCCACTCGGTGACGTTGACGCCGAAGCGCCGCTGGTAGGTGGCGCTCGCGCTGTGCGACAGCTTGTTGGCGAGGAAGGTCAGGAGCGCCGGCACGTAGCGATCGAGGTCGAGCCGCTGCCCGGGCATCGGGCCCGCCGCCGGCTCCTGGTCGCCCGCCGGACCCGCGGCGTGCCCTGCTCGACCCGTCCTCATCTCCCCTCCGGCGCGCCGTCCGTGCCCGACCTTATGTCCCGGGCGATGCACGGCGTCGAGACACGCGTCAGAATTCGATGGGGAGGACGAGACCCAGTCGTTCGTGTCCCATGACAAGTCAATCGACAACAGAATACGGGAGGATCTGATATGATCGCGTCATCGCAAGGTCCGGTTTCGTCCGTGCCGCCGACTGCCATGATCCATGGCTCGGGTGCCCCGGCCGTCGATGTCGACCCGTTCTCGACCGAGTTCTTCGAGGATCCGCACCGCATCCACGAGGCCCTGCGCGAGGCCGGACCGGTGGTGTGGCTGCCGCGCTGGAGCGTGCACGCCGTCGCGCGCTACGACGAGGTGCGGGCCGTGCTGCACGACCCGGCGACCTTCTGCTCCGGCCGCGGCGTGGGCCTCAGCGACTTCGCCAAGGAGAAGCCCTGGCGGCCCCAGAGCCTGATCCTGGAGGCCGATCCGCCGGCGCACGGGCGCACCCGCGCGGTCCTGAACCGGGTCCTGTCCCCGGCCGTGATGAAGACCCTGCGCGACCGGTTCCAGGCCGCGGCGCACCGGCTCGTGGACGCGCTCGTCGCCCGCCGCGAGATCGACGCGGTCGCCGACCTCGCCGAGGCGTTTCCGCTCTCGGTCTTTCCGGACGCGGTCGGCCTGCGCGACGACGGGCGCGAGCACCTGCTGCCCTATGCGGGCCTCGCCTTCAACGCCTTCGGGCCACCCAACGCGCTGCGGGAGCGTGCCTTCGCGACGGCGGCGCCCCACGTCGCCTGGGTCATGGAGCAGTGCCGGCGCGAGAATCTGAAGCCCGGCGGCTTCGGCGCGGCGATCTACGCGGCGGCCGATGCCGGCGCCATCACCCACGAGGAGGCGCCGCTGCTGGTGCGCTCGCTGCTGACGGCCGGCCTCGACACGACGGTGAACAGCATCGGCGCCGCCCTCTTCTGCCTCGCCCGCTTCCCCGAGGCCTGGGCGTCGTTGCGCGCCGATCCGAGCCTCGCCCGCGCGGCCTTCGAGGAAGCGGTGCGCTTCGAGAGCCCCGTCCAGACCTTCTTCCGCACCACGACCCGCCCGGTCGCGATCGGCGGGGTCCAGCTCGACGAGGGCTCCAAGGTGCTGATGTTCCTCGGCGCCGCCAACCGCGACCCGCGCCGCTGGGACGAGCCCGGCCGCTACGACCCGGCCCGCTCGACGGTCGGCCATGTCGGCTTCGGCTCGGGCATCCACATGTGCGTCGGACAGCTGCTCGGGCGCCTCGAGGGCGAGGTGGTGCTCTCGGCGCTCGCCGCCAAGGTCGGCGCGATCGCGATCAGCGGTCCCATCGTGCGCCGCTACAACAACACCCTGCGCGGGCTCGAGCGCCTGCCCGTCACCCTGACGGCCGCCTGAAGGACGACACCATGCCGACGATCACCTTCATCCGCCCGGACGGCGCGCGGCGGGATCTCGCGCTCGCGGAGGGCACCAGCCTGATGCAGGGCGCCATCTCCCACGGCCTCGACGGGATCGTGGCCGAGTGCGGCGGCAGCGCGATGTGCGCCACCTGCCACGTCTACGTCGACGAGGCCTGGGCCGGGCGCCTGCCGCCCCTCTCGGAGGACGAGGACGCTCTCCTCGACGGTGCCGCCGCCGAGCGCCGGCCGACGAGCCGGCTGTCCTGCCAGATCACCGCCACGGACGCGCTCGACGGGCTGGTGGTACACCTGCCCGAACGGCAGATCTGACAGCCTGTTCGATCGGACTCTGCAGACTTGTTCCGCTCCGCGGCCCCGGAATGACGCGGAGGGTGTCGAGTTTGTCGAGACCATCAAACAGGCTCTGAGCCACAACGAAGCAAGACACGATGGGAGGAACACGATGCGGACCATGATGCGGGCGGCACTGCTCGCGACGATCCTGCTCGCCACCGGCGCGGCGCGGGCGGACATCTCGGACGGGGTGGTGCGGATCGGCGTGCTGACCGACATGTCCGGGCCGTTCCAGGACACCAACGGCCAGGGCTCGGTCGAGGCCGCCCGCATGGCGGCCGAGGACTTCGCCGGCGGGGGCAAGGGCATCCGGGTCGAGATCGTCGGCGCCGACCATCAGAATAAAGCGGATGTCGGCTCGTCGATCGCCCGCAAGTGGCTCGATGTCGAGAAGGTCGACGCGGTGGTGGACGTGCCGAACTCCTCGGTCGGCCTCGCGGTCAATGCGCTCCTGCGCGACACCCGGATGGCGCTGCTCGCCTCGGCCACCGCCACCTCGGACCTCACCGGCAAGGCCTGCTCGCCCAACACCGTGCAGTGGGTCAACGACGCCTGGGCGACCGGCAACACCACCGCCGCCGCCATGATGAAGCGCGGCGGCACCTCCTGGTACTTCCTGACCGTGAACTACGCGCTCGGCCAGGGCATCGAGGCCGAGGCGAGCCGCCATGTCGAGACGCATGGCGGCACCGTGAAGGGGGCGAGCCGCCACCCGCTCGGCACGGCCGATTTCTCGTCCCTCCTGCTCCAGGCGCAAGGGTCGGGCGCGAAGGTGGTCGGGCTCGCCAATGCGGGGGCGGACGCGATCAACATCGTCAAGCAGGCCAACGAGTTCGGGCTGACGCAGGCCGGGCAGTCGCTGGTGGCGTTCCTGGTCTTCATCAACGACGTGCACGCGATGGGGTTGAAGGACGCGCAAGGGCTGCTGCTGACCGAGTCGTTCTACTGGGACATGAGCGACGAGACCCGCGCCTTCGCCAAGCGCTTCGCAGGCAGGCCCGGTCAGGCCGGCAAGGTGCCGAGCGGCAACCAGGCCGGCGTCTACTCGGCGACGCTCGCCTATCTCGACGCGGTGGCGCGCACCGGCAGCGACGATGCCCGGACCGTCGTGGCGGAGATGAAGCGTCAAGCCCCGCGCGACCGGCTGTTCGACGATCTGACCGTCCGTCCGGACGGGCGGGCGATCCACCCGATCTACCTGTTCGAGGTCAAGAAGCCGGCCGAGTCGAAGGGCGCCTACGATTACTACAAGCTCGTCGACACGATCCCGGCCGACCAGGCGTTCCGGCCCCTGGCGGAGGGCGGCTGCCCGATGGTGAAGTGAGCCGGTCCCGCCGCCGGAGCACAGTCGGCCAGGAAGGCCGCGTCCCGAAGGTCGCCTCCCTCCGTGGTGGAGCCTCAATCCGGGTTCGAGAACACGCTGCCGCCGATGAAGGCCATCTCGCGGTCGGGCCGGGCCGGGTCGCCCTGCGAGCCGTAGGCGAAGAAGAGGCGGCGGCTGCGCCCGTCCGGCCCGGTCAGGGTCAGCGTATGGCGGTCCAGCGCGTAGCGCCCGCCCTCCGGCGCGCCCCGCCGGCCGATCGCGGCGCCCACCCCGGTGCTCGCGCCCGAATTCATCGCCCCGACCGAGCCGCCGCGACCGTAAGTCCCGTCCGGGCGGAAGTCGTAGCGGTTCGAGACCGCGATCATGACGTCGCCGCCCATCGCGCTGGTGCCGCCGCCCGAGAGGCGCCGGTAGGCGCGCGCGATCGTCCGCTCGCCGGATTCGGCCGGGAAAGCGCGGAAGAACGAGCCGTCCTGGAGCTTGTCGTCCTGCGGCTTGCCGTCCTGGCCGGTCAGCCGGTAGGTCTCGCCGGTGCGGGTCCAGCGGCCGAACCGGCGCGGATGGGCGGCGCGCTCGGCCGCGAGGTCGACATCCTCGAGCGCCGCATCCGCGATCTCGTAGCTGGTGCCGTCGCGAAACAGGATCAGCGGCTCGTACTCGATCACCATCATGCCGCCGACCCCGACGCCCGTCGCGGCGCGGAAATAGACCCCTTCGACCTCGGCCCAGTTCGCCGCGTGGCGCGGCTCGGCGAGCGGCTCCGCCGCGGGACCGGGGAG
>JAEWKL010000772.1 GCA_023386115.1 Pseudomonadota bacterium | reverse complement strand
GCGATCCCCTCCGCCAGGGCCGGCCCGGCGAGGGGGCGCGCCAGCAGGATCAGCCCGGCGACCGGCGCATCGACGAGGCGCGACCAGTGCATCGGCGGCGCGCCCGCGTGGCGGTGCTGGGCGAGGTCGAACCAGGACTGGCCGGCCATGAGGTCGCGCACCTGGACGAGCCGCATGGCGTCGTCGGTGTCCGGCAGGCGCAGCTCGCGCAACACCGCCCCGAGGCCCGACCAGGACGTGAAGCCGACGAGGCCGGCCAGGACGAGGAGCCACACGATCGCCGGGCGCTCGAAGGGGGAGGCTTGCGCCGCCCCCGGTCCGGGCCGGGCCTGGGGCAGCAAGGCGGCGAGCATGGCGGGATCCTGAGCCTGGACGTGAGATCCGGATGGTCCCGGTTCGCATGGACGCCGTTACCTCGCGGTTAGCGGGGCCGGTTGAGCGGTTCTTTACCATCCAGGCGGTAATGCTCTGGGAGAGAGACCCGTCCCAGAGATCCGTCCCGCGCGGGAATCAGCCGTGACGGCCCCGGAGTTGCCCGAGCGATGAGCCTTCACACCGAGACGCTGGTGATCGGCGGAGGACCGGCGGGCCTGACCACCGGCTACATGCTGGCCAAGGCCGGCCGCGACGTCGTGGTGCTGGAGCGCGACGCGACCCAGGTCGGCGGCATCAGCCGCACGGTCGCGTACAAGGGCTTCCTGTTCGATATCGGCGGCCACCGCTTCTTCTCGAAATCCAAGGAAGTGGTCGATCTCTGGAACGAGATCCTGCCCGACGACTTCATCGAGCGGCCGCGGCTGTCGCGGATCTACTACAAGGGCAAGACCTACGCCTACCCGCTCAAGGCCTTCGAGGCCCTGCGCAACCTCGGGATCGTCGAGAGCGCAGCCTGCGTCGCCTCCTATCTCTGGGCCCGGACCCGGCCGATCAAGGAGCCGCGGAGTTTTCACGACTGGGTCCGCAACCAGTTCGGCGAGCGCCTCTACGCGATCTTCTTCAAGACCTACACCGAGAAGGTGTGGGGGATGTCCTGCGACGATATCTCGGCCGATTGGGCGGCGCAGCGCATCAAGGGGCTCGACCTGGGCGCCGCGATCCGCGACGGGCTCAAGCGCTCGCTCGGGCTGCACCGGCCGGCGCGCGGTGGCGGCCCGGTCATCAAGACCCTGATCGAATCGTTCCGCTATCCCCGCCGCGGTCCCGGCATGATGTGGGACGCCGCCGCGAGCGCGATCCGGCGGAACGGCGGGAGGGTCCTGCTCGACCGGCGGGTCGACAGCCTGTCCTACGATCCCGCCACCAAGCTGTGGACGGTGAGCGCCCGGCGCGAGGGCGGCACCCGCGAGACCTTCACGGCCCGCAACGTCGTTTCCTCAGCGCCGATCCGCGAGCTCGTCGGCGCCATCCGCCCGGCGCCCCTGAGCACCTTCCAGGCCCGCTCCTTGCGCTACCGCGACTTCATCACCGTGGCGCTGATCGCCCGGGCGCGGGACAGCTTCCCGGACAACTGGATCTACGTCCACGATCCGGCGGTGAAGGTGGGCCGGGTGCAGAACTTCCGCTCGTGGTCGCCCGAGATGGTGCCGGACGAGTCCTATGCCTGCCTCGGCCTCGAATATTTCTGCTTCGAGGGCGACGGGCTGTGGAACGCGCCCGATTCCGAGCTGATCGCGCTGGCCCGCCGCGAGATCGGCCAGATCGGCCTCGTCGATCCGGCCAGCGTGGTCGATGCCTGCGTGGTGCGCCAGCCCAAGGCCTATCCGGTCTACGACGACGCCTACCGCGCCCATGTGGCGACGATCCGCCGGGACCTCGAAGGCAGCTACCCGACCCTGCACCTCGTCGGCCGCAACGGGATGCACAAGTACAACAACCAGGACCACGCCATGATGACCGCGATGCTGACGGCGCGGAACATCCTCTTGGGCGAGCGGCGCTACGACGTGTGGAACGTCAACGAGGATGCCGAATACGCCGAGGCCGGGCTCTCGGGCGCCCGGGAGGCGCTGGGGAGCGAACGGATGGTGCCGCGCAAGGTGGCGTGAGCCGTCACGACGCCGTCCGACCGGGTCCGCAGCGCAGGCTCAGCAGTTCGTCCAGCGTCGGATCGTCACCGCTGATCCACCGCCCCCAGACCGGCGCTGTCGCGGCCACCAGCGCCAGCGCGAGGACAATCCACGGCAGGGCGGCGCGCATCACCGCCTCCGCACCAGAAGCCCGCCCGCCACCGCCATGGCGGCGCCCCAGGCCAGGAAACCGGCATCCCACCACGGCCAGGACCCCCGCGCCACCGTCTCGTTGACGTGGTGCAGCCCAAGGATCTGGTGGTCGATCACGCCCTCGACCAGGTTGAACGCCCCCCAGCCGAGCAGCACCGCGCCGGCGAGGACCCGGCCGTCATACGGCCGGCCCCGGCGCCAGAGCCCGAACACGCCGAGCACCACGAAGACGTAGGTGGCGCTGTGGAAATAGCCGTCCCAGCGGGTATTCAGCTCCAGCGCGTCGAGCGAGGTGATCGGGTACCAGCTGCTCAGCATGTGGTGCCATTGCAGCAATTGGTGCAGCACGATCCCATCGAAGAAGCCACCGAGGCCGACGCCGATCAGGAGGCCGGGCCACAGGCCGTGCCGGGGTCGCAGGCCCTGCCAGGATAGGATGACCTGCCAGGATCGGGTGAGCGCCGTCATGCGGGACGAACGGTGCCGAACAGCATCCGTTCCCGAAGCCCGCGGCGCGTTCCCGAAGCCCGCGGCGCCGGCGCGTCACCGCGCCGCCACCGGCCCCTTGATCGGGCGGGGCGGCAGCAGCCGGTCGATCTGCGCCGGGGTG
>JAEWKL010000710.1 GCA_023386115.1 Pseudomonadota bacterium | reverse complement strand
CGGTCGCCCTGTCCGGGCCGACCTTCCGGGTCTATCACGGCAGCGACCCGCGCGGGGTCGAGATCGGCGGGGCGGCCAAGAACGTGCTCGCCATCGCCTGCGGCGCCGCGATCGGCCGCGGCCTCGGCGAGAGCGCCCGCGCCGCTCTCGTCGCCCGCAGCTTCGCCGAACTGATGCGCTTCGCCCGCGCCTGGGACGCCCGGCCCGAGACCCTGATGGGACTGTCCGGCCTCGGCGACCTCGTGCTCAGCGCCGCCTCGGCGCAGTCGCGCAACTTCGCCTTTGGCGAGCGGCTGGGACGAGGCGCGACCCTCGACGAGGCCTCCGGCGGCAAGCTCGCGGAAGGCGCGCTCACCGCGCAGGGGCTGGTGGCGCTCGCCCGCCAGCGGGGCGTCGAGATGCCGGTGGCCGAGGCGGTGGCCGGATTGCTCTCCGGGGCGCTCAGCCTCGACGCGGCGATCGCGGACCTGCTCAGCCGACCCCTGCGGGCCGAGGTCTGAGCAGGCCGGACTCGGGCGGTCGAGGGCTCAGAACAGCCCCTCGATCCGCCCCTCGGCGTCGAGATGGATGCCCTCCGCCGCCGGCACCTTCGGCAGGCCCGGCATGGTCATGATCTCCCCGCAGATCGCCACCACGAAGCCGGCCCCGGCCGAGAGGCGCACGTCGCGCACCGCCACGACGTGGCCGCTCGGCGCGCCCATCAGGGTCGGGTCGGTCGAGAACGAATACTGGGTCTTGGCCATGCAGACCGGCAGGTGTCCGTGGCCGGCCTGCTCGAAGGCCGCGAGCTTGCCCGCCGCCTTCGATTCCACCTGGATGTCGGCGGCGCCGTAGAGGGTCTGGGCGATCGTGCGGATCTTGTCCGCGAGCGGCATCGCGTCCGGATAGACGAAGCGCGGCGTCGCGGCCGGGCCCGCATCGGCGAGGCTCGCGACCGCATGGGCCAAGCCCTCGGCGCCGGCGCCGCCCTCGGCCCAGTGTCGGCAGGTGATCGCCTCGACGTCGAGGCGATCGCGGCAGAGCGCCTTCAGGGCCGCGTGCTCGGCCTCCGTGTCGGCGTGGAAGTGGTTGACCGCCACCACCACCGGCGCGCCGAAGCGGCGCACGTTCTCGACGTGGCGGGCGAGATTCGCGAAGCCCCGCTCCAGGGCCGCGACGTCCTCGCGGCCGAGATCGGACTTCGCCACGCCGCCATGCATCTTGAGGGCGCGCACCGTCGCGACGATCACCACCGCGGAGGGGCGCAACCCCGCCTGCCGGCACTTGATGTCGAAGAATTTTTCCGCCCCGAGATCGGCGCCGAACCCGGCCTCCGTCACCACGTAGTCGCCGAGCCTGAGGCCCGCCCGGGTCGCGATCACCGAGTTGCAGCCATGGGCGATGTTGGCGAAGGGCCCGCCATGGATCAGGGCCGGGCTGCCCTCCAGGGTCTGGACGAGGTTCGGCTGCAGCGCGTCCTTCAGCAGCACCGTCATGGCGCCGGTGGCCTTGAGGTCGGCGAGCGTCACGGGTTTCCGGTCGCGGGTCTCCGCCACCACGATCCGGCCGAGGCGGGCCTCCAGGTCGGCGAGGTCGCGGGCGAGGCAGAACACCGCCATCACCTCGGAGGCGACGGTGATGTCGAAGCCGTCCTCGCGCGGATAGCCGTTGGCGACGCCGCCGAGGCTCTGGGTGATGCTGCGAAGCGCCCGGTCGTTCATGTCGAGGACGCGCCGGAACGCCACCCGGCGCAGGTCGATGCCGAGCGGGTTGCCCCAGTAGACGTGGTTGTCGATCAGCGCCGCGGCGAGGCTGTGGGCCGAGGTGATGGCGTGGAAATCGCCCGTGAAATGGAGGTTGATCGCCTCCATCGGCACAACCTGGGCCTTGCCGCCGCCGGCGGCCCCGCCCTTCTGGCCGAAGCAGGGCCCGAGCGAGGGCTCGCGCAGGCAGATCACGGTCTTGCGGCCGATGCGGTTGAGGGCGTCGCCGAGGCCCACCGTCGTGGTGGTCTTGCCCTCGCCCGCCGGCGTCGGGCTGATCGCCGTCACCAGGATCAGCTTGCCCTCCGCTTTCGCCTCGAGGCTCCGGATATGCGCGTGGTCGATCTTGGCGATGTGCCGTCCGTAGGGGTGCAGGGCCTCGTCCGGGATGCCGATCCGCTGGGCAATCGCGGTGATCGGCTGCAGGGTGGCCGCGCGGGCGATCTCGATATCGGTCGGCATTGGGTTCCGATCGTTGTTCTGGAGCCGGAAGGACGGCTTGGCGTGGCAGAGAGTCTAGGCGGAGGCCGCCCTTGTCGAAAAGATCAAATCGCTTGAGCAGGATGCTCAGAAAAATTGAAGCCCCCCGCGTGCGTTGCGAACAGGATCCCGCATCCGGTGCCGGGACGTTAGGCATGTCGGCAGATCCCCGCCGCACGGACCGCAAACGCTTCACGATTGCCGCCCAAACATCCGCCATCGCAGGACTTCGCCGTCACCAGGGGCGCCGCCGCCGGGGTGACGGGTTGAACGGGAGACGAGGATGGCCTTCTGGCTGCGGGCCGGGCTGGTGATCGGCGCGATCTACTACCTGTCGCCGTTGCGCCTCGGCGAGGCGCCCGCGCCGGCCCGGACGGCGACGGCGACGGCCGCCCCGGCTTTGGGCGAGATCGCCGGGCCGGTCCTCGACGCGATGCCCGGCGACCTGCGCGCCCGGATCGTCGAGGCC
>JAEWKL010000634.1 GCA_023386115.1 Pseudomonadota bacterium | reverse complement strand
CGCCAGGACCGGCCGGTCGGCGACCCCGAAGAAGGCGAGGCGCAGATCGGTGAGGCGGCCGCCCGTCCGCCGGCCGGTCGCGGCGAGCCCGACGAGGGCGTAGTCGCCGTGCCGGCGCGACAACTCCTCGAACCCCCAGACAGCGTCGGGTCCCGGCATCGGGAACACGACCGCGGTGACGATCTCGCCGGGCTCCAGAGCCGTCGCGTAGAGGCCGAGGAAGAAGTCCTCGGCGGCGATGCGCCGCTCGCCCCGGCGCCCGCGGACCACGATGGTGGCGCCGGCGGCCAGGCAGCAGGCGGGCCATTCCGTGGCCGGATCCGCCAGAGCCACCGAGCCGCCGATCGTGCCGCGGTTGCGGATCGCCGGATGGGCGATGTGGGGCATGGCCGCGGCCAGGAGCGGCAGGCGCGCGCGCACGATCGGCGCAGCGCCCACGTCGCGGTGGCGCGTCATGGCGCCGATCCGCACGGTGCCACCCTCCTGGCTCCCTTCCTGGCCACCCTCCTCCGAGACGCCGGCGAGGTCGGGAATCGCGTTCAGGTCGACCAGCAGGCGGGGAGAGGCGAGCCGCATGTTCAGCGCCGTGACCAGGCTCTGGCCGCCCGCCAGGGGCGCCGCGTCCTCGCCGTGCTCGGCGAGCAGCGCCAGGGCCGCGTCGAGCGAGGCGGGACGCAGATAGGCGAAGTCGGGCGCCTTCACGCGCTGGTCCTCCTCCCGACGGGCTTGCCCATGACCGCCCCGATGGGACAGGCTGGATGCCCTTGTTGATCGATCGCTCAAGAGAAGGCCAAAACCGCGATGGCGTCAAGCAGGCCTGAAGACCGGCAGGTGGAGAGCGGGACCGCGAGCGTCCCGACCGGACGGCGGCTGTCGGCGGAGAGCCGCGAGCGCCAGATCGTCGAGGGGGCGATCGCCTACTTCGCCGAGGTCGGCCTCGACGGGCATACCCGCGAGCTCGCCCGCCGCCTCGGCATCGCGCAGCCGCTCCTGTTCCGGTACTTCCCCACCAAGGCGTCGCTGATCGAGCGCATCTACGAGGACGTCTACCTCAAGCGCTGGAAGCTCGGCTGGGAGGAGACGGTGCGCGACGCCACCCTGCCGTGCCTGGAGCGGTTCCGGCTCTTCGAGATCGATTACCAGCGGACGATCGACGATTACGCCTGGTTGCGGATCTTCGTCTCGGCTGGGCTGAAGGGCTTCGATCTGCCGAGCCGCTACCTCGGCATGGTGCGCGAACGGATCTTCGCGCCGCTCCTCGAAGACATGCGGGCGGAATCCCACCTGCCGAGCCCGCAGGTCCAGCCCCTCGCGGCGGACGAGTTCGAGCTGCTCTTCGGAATCCACGGTGCCCTGGTCTATGTGGGCTTGCGTTCGAGGGTCTATGGGATGGACGGCACGGCGGATCGCGACGCCGTCCGCGCCGCGATGTTGGACGCCGCCTTGCCCGGCCTGCTCGCGACCCATCGCCGAGTGGTGACGAGGGCCAGACCCATCACGCCGATCAGCGCATGAACAGTCTTGTCAGCGACACCGGCGACGCTGGTTCGATGATGATTGCACTGGTTGCGCTGCCCAAACCTGCCGATGTCGTGGTCTCGCCTTTGCAGGCCCCCGCTCCTCCCCCGCGGAGCGCATGTCCGGGCCTGCAGGCTCGAAGGCGGGCAAGGGGTCGGGAGTTCGCGCGCCGGTCGTGTCGCACCGCGCTCCGTCCAGACCGTCGACAGGAGCCGCCGGCACGGCCGCTCGGCACGTCGAGGACGGGCCCTGCTCGGCGCCGCGGCCGGATTCGCCCCGCTCATCTGGTTCGCCCGAGGCATGTTCCGGCGACGTCGATACCGGTTCCTCGGAACACGCGGCACGATGGATGACCTGGAGCGCCATCGATGGCCGCGCGAGCGGATGGTGCTCCCGCCGGGCCGGAGCGTGGCGCGACCGGCCGCTCGTCACCCCCTCTTCGCGGGCGATCGGTCGCTCGTCCTTTGAATTCATCCCGTCTTGGGGTTCGGGCACTCGGCTTCTCGCCAGATCTCTCCACCCTCCTGCTCGACGCCATCCCTTGGCAAAGAGGCGGACGACCTCGGGGCGTGCGGACCGCCGTCAATGCCCTCACGCACGCACGAGCGGGCAGCCGCCCTTGTCGAGGGGCCGGAACGCCTCGTCGATCGGGGTCGTCCCGACGAGCTTGTAATAGTCCCAGGGCCCGGTGCTCTCGGAGGGCTTCTTGACCTCGAACAGGTAGGCCGGACAGAGCTTGCGGCCGTCTTCGCGGATGCGGCCGGGACCGAAGGCGTCGTCGTCGGTCGGCATCGCCTTCATGCGGTTGACGACGTCGACGCCCGAGGCCTTGGCGGCCGGCACCCCCATGTCGGTCACGGCCTTCAGGTAGTGCAGCGCCGCCGAGTAGTTCGCGATCGAGGCCATGTTCGGGTACACGCCCTTCAGCCGCGGCAGCGCCCGCCGCGTCACCGCGCGGGTGCGGTCGTTCAGGTCCCAGTAGAAGCTCTCGGTCAGGACCAAGCCCTGCGCCGCCTTGAGGCCCAGCGCATGCACGTCCGACAGGAACATCAGCAGCGCCGCCAGCTTGAAGCCCTGCTGGGTTAGCCCGAACTCGGCCGCCTGCTTGATCGAGTTGACCGTGTCCGCCCCGGCATTGGCCAGGCCGATCACCTTGGCGCCGCTGCTCTGGGCCTGGAGCAGGAACGACGAGAAGTCTGCGGTCGACGGGAACGGGTAGCGCACGCTGCCGAGGACGCGACCGCCATTGGCCTTCACGAACGTGCCGGCGTCGCGCTCGAGCGCGTGACCGAAGGCGTAATCGGCGGTGATGAAGAACCACGAGTCGCCGCCGGCCTTCACCATGGCGCCGCCGGTCGATTTCGCCAGCATGTAAGTGTCGTACATCCAGGAGATCGTGACCGGCGTGCACTGCACCCCGGTCAGGTCGGAGGTGGCCGCGCCGGTGTTGATGTAGGCCTTGTTCTTCTCCCGGGCGACCTGATTGACCGCAAGGCCGACCGAGGAGGTCGGCACGTCGATGATCAGGTCGACGCCGTCGCGGTCGTACCACTGCCGGGCGATGCCGGCCCCGACATCGGGCTTGTTCTGGTGGTCGGCCGAGATCACCTCGACCCGGAAGCCGTTGGCGGCGAACTCGTCGACGGCCATCTGGGTGCAGGCGACGCCGTAGGGCCCGCTGATGTCGCGGTAGGGTCCGGACTGGTCGTTGAGAACGCCGATCCGGATCGTGTTCGCCGCCTGCGCCCGCGACAGGCGCGGCAGCATCGGCATCAGGCTCAATCCGGCTCCGGCGGCCAGAATCTGACGTCGGGTCGTCTGCATCGTCGTGCACCTCCCCCCTCATGAGGCGCATTCACGATTTAAGTGTCAACAGCGAAACTGCCGGAGATCCAATGTTTCACCCTATCAGGTACGAATTGAGCGCCTTTCAATGCTGCAACGCAAATAAACTTCCGTGCTAACCGTCGCAAGGCGGCATATCATAACCTCTTTTAACCTATCCATCCGGATGAGACATCTTAAGGCCCACGATCTCCGCAGAGGTTGAATGATCCGGCTGGCCCCTCGCACCGGTTGCGCCCCGTCCCTCGGGGCAAGGCAGACGCCCGAGGCATCCGTCTCCCTGAGCGGTCGAAACCGCCTCAAGGACGGGCGGGATCATCACGTGGCGGTCATGACGGTGCAGGGGCCGTCTCGCGCGCGGCCGCGATGATGGTCGTGACGCATCATGCGGCCGTGGCGGGGGGCGGCGGTCATGCATCCGGCCCCTTCGACCCCCTGAGCCAAGCTGAACCGGGGCTCCTGTATCCCGGCGGAGGCAGGGCCAGGCAGCCGGAGGGGCCGTGCGCCGGCACGCAGCCGACATCAGGGGCGGACCGGATCTCGGCGTCGGGTCCCGGAGGTATAACGGACAGGCGCCGCAGCCGGGGCAACGTCCGCGACGTTGTCGAAGCCGAAGCAGTGCAGGGCAAGGGCCTGGCGGTTGCCGAGGCGCTCCTGCATGGCACATTCGGACCGGCCGTCCCGGAACTGCCCGCACACCGATGATGCGTTCGGGTTGGGAAGATCCCGGCCGTTCTCGTCCTGCGGCAAGCACGAGCCCACGAATCTTTGCGTCTTGGGGACGGTCGGCCGGTTCCCGCCCGGGGCGTCCGGCTGGGCCAGGGCGGCCGCCGGCACGATCACGAGCCATGAACACGCGATCGAGATCAGTGTCGAATTTCTCACGGTATGACCTATGAATGCAGGAGGTCGAAGAACAGGGAGAAGAGATCGAGCGTCACGATTACGCCGATCGCGACGTATACCGTGATTGGACGCCAACTGATCGACCATGCGAGATCATGATCCGGGTCCAGTCGCAGACCGTTCGGCATCGCCGTCCGCTGCTCTGTTCGGTCAGTAACGGGCGCAGGCAAGATCCTGAACGATCGGCCCTGCTCGAAGTCTCGCTCGCCGTGTGGCATCACCCCTCCCCTGTCGACGCCCAGTTACGCGCTTCGCCCGCCTCCGCGTGAGTCCTGGGGCGGAACAGCATCTTTGCAGAAATTGCAAATATGCGTGCGGGCGGGGTCGGCCGGCGGTCCCGGGAGGATCAGGGACGGGGCGCGGGAACCGGGCGCGCGATGGCGGCGGTCAGGAAATCCATGAAGACACGGATGCGCGGCGGCAGATGTCGCCGGCTCGCATACGAGGCGTAGAGGGCGATCGGGTCCGACCAGAAGGGTTCGAGGCACGGCACGAGGCGTCCGGCCTCGAGCTCGGTCGCGATGTCCCATTCGGCCCGGGAGGCGATGCCATGCCCCGCCAGGACCCAGGCATTGACCACCTCCGTGCTCGTCGTCGACAGCTTGCCGCCGATGTCGATCGTGCTCACGCCGTCGCCATCCCGGAACGACCAGCGGTCCACGTCCTGATGCCCCGTCACGAGGCGGATGCAATCGTGATCCCTGAGATCCTCCGGCGTGGCGGGGATTCCACGCGCGCGCAGGTAGCGCGGCGCCGCGCAGACGATCCGCCTGCCGGACAGGATCTTCCGGACGATCACGCCGGAGGCTTGTGGGGGCACCGCGCCGATCGCGATGTCCAGCCCGCCATTGACCACGTCGAGGCTCGTGTCGGTCAGAACGAGATGGGCGCTGACCTTCGGAAATTCGGCACTGAAATCGGCGATGATCGGCGCCAGCACGCGCCGACCCCACTGCAGGGGCGCGCTGATCCGCAGAGATCCCCGTGGCTGTCCCACCCCCTGCGCCGCTTCGGCCTCGGCGTCGTCGATTTGGGCCAGGATCCCGAGGCAGCGCTCGTGGAACAGCGCGCCCTCGTCGGTGAGTTCGAAGCGGCGCGACGTGCGGGTGACGAGACGAACGCCCAGCCGGTTCTCCAGCGCGGTGAGATGCCGGCTCATCACGGCCGGCGACGAACCCAAGGCCCGCGCCGCCGCCGAGAGGTTGCCGGCCGCCACCATGGCGGCGAACAACCGAAGGTCACTGATCTCGTCGGCCATCCTGGTTCCGCCGGTCTTCGTGCGTCATGGCTGCGCGACGCGCATTCCGCCCGCCATGCGAATCCGGGACGCTCACGGCCGGATTTCGCACCGTGAGCCCGCGTGGAGCCCGAGCGATGCCGTCCGGGTCCCGGGAGCTTGTGGCGCTCCCGTCCTCGCCGGAGCCGGGCTCTTCGTCGATCCCAGGGGATCGCCTCCCGGAACACCGGGTGGGCGTGGTCCGCCGGGCCCGGGAGGGCGACGGGCGATCGCGTCTACCGGGGCTGATTGTAGGGGAGGCCGGGACGGGGGCGATACCGCGGGAGCGTCCAGCCGAAGCGGAGCGAGGCGGCGCGGACGAGCAGGCCGACCGAGAAGCCGATCGCGACAGCGACGTCGCGTGGCGCCTCGAAGGCGGTCAGGGCCGTGAACGTGCCGGCTCCCGCCAGGGCGGCCGTGGCATAGATCTCCCGGCTCAGGATGACCGGGCTCTCGCCGCCGAGAAGATCGCGGATGATGCCTCCGAAGGTGGCGGTGATCACCCCCATCGCGACGGCGACCTCGGCGCCCGTCCCCGCCAGCAGGGCCCTCTCGGCTCCGACGACCGCGAACAGCGCCAGTCCCAGCGCGTCCAGCCAGAGGAGGTACCGGTACCGGGATTGCGGAAGATGCGCGACGAAGAAGGTCAGGCACGAGACGAGGACACAGGTCGTGAGATAGGCCGGCACGCGGATCCAGAATACGGGCACCCCGAGCAGCAGGTCCCGGAGCGTTCCGCCGCCGATGCCCGTGACCGTGCCGAGCACGGCGAAGCCGACGAAATCCATCTCCTTGCGCGACGCCACGAGGGCGCCGGTGATCGCGAAGACGATCACGCCCAGCCAGTCGAGGGTCGTGGCGGCAGTCTCGAACATGGTGTCTCCGTTCCGGTCGCGATCAAGGCAGCATCCAAGCATCCTTCGCCGGAGCGGTCACCGGAAGACGAGGTCTGACGCCGGACCGGCGCGGAGGATCCGCCGGAACGTCCACACGACAGGTGCCGACATGGAGGCAAGGCGGCATGTCCCAGGCGTCACGTCCCAGGCGGCATGTTGCCATGGCCAAGCGGATGGCAGCAGCAAATCGGATCGATTCAATTCACGTATCACGGGTTTTTTGTCGGCATGGCGCGCGACCGTGGCGCAGCGTTCAGCGCGATAACAGTCCGTGCGCAGCGGATCGTCACTCCGGGCAGCGTCGGATCGCGGTCCGAAGCTTCAGTTGCGCGACGGAAGCATCGAGCCGTGATCGAGGAAGCGCTGGTGCCAGGACAAGCTCTCGCCTGGGATCATGGGCGCATGCAGGCCCAGGGAGCGGTGCCGGGCGCGCTCCACGTACTCCATCAGCAGCGGCCGATAATCGGGATGGGCACAGCGGGCGATGATCAGCTCCGACCGCCGCCGTGGCGAGAGCCCGCGCAGGTCCGCCAAGCCCTGTTCCGTGACCAGCACATGGACGTCCTGGGCGATGTGGTCGACATGCGAGACCTGCGGCACGACGGCCGAGATCGTGCCGCCCTTGGCCGTCGACGGCGTCATGAAGATCGACACGAAGGCGTTGCGGGCGAAATCGCCGGAGCCGCCGATGCCGTTCTGCATGCGCGATCCCATCACGAGGGTGGAATTCACATTGCCGTAGATGTCGGCCTCGATGAGACCGTTCATGGCAATGCAGCCGAGCCGCCGGACCACTTCCGGATGGTTGCTGATCTCCTGCGGCCGCAGGATCATCCGGTCGCGGAACCGCGCCATGTCGGCATTGAGCCGCGAGGCTGCCTCGG
Organism: Pseudomonadota bacterium; assembly: GCA_023386115.1. GTDB lineage: Bacteria > Pseudomonadota > Alphaproteobacteria > Rhizobiales > Beijerinckiaceae > Methylobacterium. The sequence goes on along the minus strand of JAEWKL010000634.1, from coordinate 3,138 downwards.
GACTGAGGGAGAAGGCGGTCGCGGACGCGACGCGCAGCTTGCCGGCCTCGAGGAGATCCAGCATGCCGTCCTGGATCACCTCCGTGTAGGCCGTCAGGCCCTCGAACGGCCCGTGAAGCAGGCCGGAGAGCACCGCATTCGCGACGTTGCCGACCCCGGACTGGATCGGCAGCAGCGATGCCGGCAGCCGTCCCCGCGCCACCTCGTGGCTGAGAAAGTCCATGAGATGGCCGGCGATGCCCTGGGCGACCACGTCGGGCGCGGCGAAGGGCAGGTTGCGGTCGGGTGCGTCGGTCTCGACGATGGCGACGATCTTGTCGGGGTCGCAGCGGAGGGCCGGCTCGCCGACACGATCCTCCGGCCGCAGGATCGGGATCGGCACGCGGTGAGGCGGCAGGGCCGTGCCGTAGTAGATGTCGTGCATGCCCTCCAGCGCCGGGCTCTGCCAGCGATTGACCTCCAGGATGACCTGGCGCGCCCGGTCCAGCCACGTCTTGTTGTTGCCGACCGACGAGGACGGCACCAGGGCGCCGTCGGACCGGATCGCCGAGACCTCGACGACCGCCGTGTCCAGCGGCCCGAGGAAGCCCTGCCAAGCCATCGGCGCCACCTGGCTGAGGTGGAGATCCGCGTAATCCATGTCGCCGCGATTGATCCGGTCTCGCGCGACCGGATCCGAGTTGTAGGGCAGGCGCAGGGAGATGCCGTCGGCCGCCGCCAGCGCTCCGTCCAGTTCCGGGCCTGTCGAGGCCCCCGTCCAGATGCTGACCTGGAACGGCGTGCCGCTCTGATGGGAAGCCCGGATCCGGGCTGCCAGGGCGAGCGGGACGGCCTTGGGGTAGCCGGACCCTGTGAACCCGCTCATGCCGATCGTGCTGCCGGGGGTGATCAGGCTGGCCGCATGCTCGGCGCTGGTGACCTTTGTCCGGAGGACGGCATGCCGGATACGGGTGTTCAGTCCCATCCTCTTCTCCTAAGCTTCCGGCCCGTCATCGGCAGAGGGAAATGGAGACGAGGCGCATCATCTCGTCGATGATCGCCCCGCGCTCGTCTCCCCGAGGCGTCAAGGCCGCTCCGAGAGGCCGGTTGCCGCCTTCCACTGCCCGCCCACATTCGTGAGCAGAGCCACAGGCGTATTCGGCAACCCGCAACACCGTCTCCCCGATCCGCGGCCCGTCTCGGCGCGGCTTGGGGGAGCCCCTGTGTCGTGCCACCCGCCCGCGCCGAGGAGCATCACGAAGTTGAGATGTTAGACATGCATACGAAGCATGACTGATGTGGATTTCTCCCTTATGTCATACTTCAACGCATAGCGAGGGAGAGAGTACGGTCTCTCCGATGCCTGTGCTGCGACATTCGGCGCGGCCTGCAGGGCAGGCTTTCGGCCCGACAGCGCCGCGGTCCGGCGCTGGACGGGCGGCTGCCGGCTCGGCTCCGAGACCGGACCCTTGCACTTCGCGTCACCCTGGAACGACGGTTGGGATCGCAGCGGTCACGATGTCGTCTGAGCCGGCGCGTCGAGCAAAGTGGTCCGATCGTCCCTCCCCTCCGGTTCGAGGAAACGTCGTCTCCGGAAGCAGCGTGACGAGGTGATAGTCATACAATCGACCACCGTTCAACGATCATGGATCTGTCCGCGGCTGCCCGACCTGCGCCGATTGCCGTCCGAGAGGCTGGGGTGGTTCAGGCCGATGGCCGCATCCCCGTTCGGACAGCGGTGTCCCCTCGTCCTGCCGCCGGGCCAGCGTCACTCTTCCGGCAAGCCGACGACGCGCGCGGCGACACAGGTGCGATAATAGGCCAGAACGCCCGCCAGGCTGTCGCGCAGAGAATGACGTGGCCGATATCCCAGCGCGGTGAGGCGCGTCGTATCGGCGAAGCTGCGGGCGACGTCTCCCTCTCGGGCCGACCGCCGGACGATGTCGACCGGGGTGGCCAGGCCGCCGAGCCTGACGAGCATCGCGAGGATGTCCTCACCGCTGGTCTCGCGGCCGGACGCCACGTTGTAGGCGCGTCCCGGCTGGCCACGGGCGGCCAGGACGCGCAATGCACCCGCCACATCCCGGACGTCGATGTAGTCCCGGGTGGTATCGAGCGGTCCGACCTCCACGATGGCGGGCCGCAGCCCGGCCCCGGCCTCGGCGATGTGTCGGCCGAGCCACCCGCACAGGTGGCGCTCGTCCTGCCCGGCGCCGACCGGGTTGAAGATCCTGCCCCACACCACCGGCAGGGAGGCTGACTCTGCCAGGATGCGGCCCAGTTCCTCCGCCGCCCGCTTGGTGGCGGCGTAGGGATCCATGGGGGCGCAAAGGGCTTCCTCGCCGAACGGGGGCTCGCGCCCGGGATCCAACCCGTAGACGGAGCCGGACGAGCCGAGGACCACCATCCGCGGGACCACGCCGGAGTCCCGGAGCGCGTCCAGAAGCGAGACCACACCACCGATATTCGCTCTCACGAGCTGGTCCGGCGGGTCGCCCCGCAGGGCGGCGGCCAGATGGACCACGATGTCGGGGCGGAACTCCCGGATCGCCCGAGCCAGGGCCGGGCCGTCGGTGACGTCGATCACGCGGTATCCGTAGCGGGGCGTGGCCAGGGCCTGGACCAGGCTCGGAGGCAAGGGCGCCGGAAGCGCGGCATCCCCCCAGTGGACCCCATGCGTGAAGGTGACCGGCAAGGCCGGGGAGCGGCCGAGGCCGAGGATGACGGCGTCGGGTTCGGCCGCCAGCCACTCCGCGGCCAGGTAGCGGCCGAGAAAGCCCTGCGCGCCGGTGATCAGGACGCGGTCCGTCACGGACCTCTCTCCAGCATCGCGGCGAGGCCGCCCTCGAGGGGCGTGGTCGCGCTCCAGCCCAGCTCGCGGGCGGCCCGTGCGGGGTCCCCGACGAGTGCGAGGATGTCGGCGCCGCGCGGCCGGTCCGCCTGCGGCGCGAGGCGCGGCGCGTCGGTCCGCCCGGCCAGGGCGAGCACGCGTCGGGCCAGATCCGCGACGGGAAGGCCGATGCCGCTGGCGAGGTTGTAGATCCGCGTCGGCTCCGGGAGCGCGGCGGTGCAGCTCGCGACCAGGGCCGCCACGACGTCATCGACGTGGCAATAGTCGCGGACGGGGCGGGGGTCGAAGACCGCGACCGGAGCCCCCGA
>JAEWKL010000598.1 GCA_023386115.1 Pseudomonadota bacterium | reverse complement strand
GCTTCGGTCCGCCTGACGCTCGGCGACGCGGCCGTCGCGCACGTCGCCGATTTCGAGCAGGTGCGCACCGACGAGCCGGGACTGCTCGTCGACGTGGTGGCGGAGGGCGATCTCGGGCGTCATCCCTTCCGCACGGCCTACGTGGCGGGCGAGCCGGTGGTCGCCGAGGACGGCCGCCGCTTCGTCATCGAGAGCGCGGCGACCCTGCGGGCCGAGCCACGCATCTCCACCGTGCGCCTGATCATGGCCTGCCGCCGCACCCCCGTCTCGGCCGGCGACCGGGTGCGGATCCTGCACCATCTCGACGAATGCGGCACCGGCCGCCTCGTCGAGTGCGCCGCCATGGCGATCAATGCCCAGGACGGCGTCGCGGCGGTGCTGGCGCTGGCTGTCGAGGGGCTGGTTGCGGTGGATATCAGCCGGCCGATCCTGCCGGAGACGCCGGTGCGGCGGCGGGCGCTGCCATATCCGGATCCGTTCGGCTTCTGATCCGCCGCGAGATCGCTTCCCGTCTCGCCATGCTCCGCGTCGTCCCCGGGGCTCCCGCCGGTCAGGCCACCGTCTCCCGCACCACGCCCCGCGCGATCAGGTCGTCGATCTCCGCCGGGGCGTAGCCGTGGGCGGCCAGGATCGTGCGGCTGTGCTCGCCGAGCAGCGGCGCCGGCCCGTGCACGCGCCCGGGCGTCTGTGAGAACTTCACCGGGGTGCCGAGCGTCCGGATGCGGCCCGCCCGCGGGTGCTCGACCTCGACGACCATCTCGCGGGCCAGGGTCTGGGGGTCCGCATGCATCTGCGACACGTCGAGGACAGGACCGGCCGGCACGCCGCCGGCCTCCAGCCGCGCCAGCCACTCCGCCGAGGTCGCCTGCCGGAAATACCCTGTGAGCGCCGCGCCGAGTTCCGCGCGGTTCTCCATCCGGCCGCGGTTCTGCGCGAAGCGCGGGTCGTCGGCCAGAGCATCCGCCCCGAGTACCGTGAGCAGCCGCAGCCAGTTGGTCTGGTTGGCCGCCCCCACGGTGATCCAGCCATCCGCCGTCCGATACGCCTCGTAGGGCGCGTTGAGCGGATGGGCCGAGCCCATCGGGCCCGGCGCCACCCCGGTGGCGAGGGCGATCGCCGACTGCCAGTAGGTCTGGACGATGCCGGCCTCGAACAGCGAGGTCTCGACGCGCTGCCCCTCGCCCGTGCGCAGGCGGTGGGCGTAGGCCGCGAGCACGCCCATCGCCGCCAGGATACCGGCGGTGATGTCGGTGACGGGCGCCCCGCTCTTCACCGGCGGCCGACCGGGGCCCTCGCCGGTGATGCTCATCAGCCCGCTCATCCCCTGCGCCACGAGATCGAACCCGGCGCGGTCGGCATAGGGCCCGGTGCGGCCGAAGCCGGAGAGCGAGCAGTAGATCAGCCCCGGGTGCTCGGCCCGCAAGGCCTCGTAGCCGAAGCCGAGCTTCTCCATCGTCCCGGCACGGTAGTTCTCGATCAGCACGTCGGCGTCCGCGAGCAGCCGCCGCAGCACCGCCCGGCCCTCGGGCGCCTTGAGGTCGAGGGCGAGGCCGCTCTTGCCGCGGTTCATCATCATGTAGGCGGCGCTCTCGCCCGCGAGGGCCGGCGGCACCATGCGGCGGGTGTCGTCGCCACCCTCGCTCTTCTCGACCTTGATGACCTCGGCCCCCATGTCACCGAGCATCATCCCGCAGACCGGGCCGGCCATGATGTGGGCGAGCTCGATCACCTTGACCCCGGCGAGGGGCCCCGACCGCGTCTGCGTCATGGCTCTCACTCCGCGGCGGCGGGCGCTCGCGCTCCGGCTCCCGGCCGCCTTCAGTCGAGCGGCCTCGTCCTGGCGACGGTACCGCAGGGCCGACGGCCCTGGCAATCGGGAGCATGGCGGCGGAGCCGCGGGCATCGTCGACACGGCGCGCGACCGCGCCCTTGAGCCCCCTTCGATCGCGTTGCCATCGAAGGGGGCTCTGGATCGTCGATCTTGCCGCATGGTCTTCGACGAGCCGGCATCCCCTCGTCGGAAGACGTGCTATTGCGGCAAATAGATCTGCCGGTGATACGCCGGATAGGAGATCACGGCGACGAGCTCCGCCTTGTCGTCGAGAAATCGCGAGAGCTGCGGCCCGTCGGCGACGAACGTGACGTCCCTCGCCTTCTTCCCGCCCTGTGCCGCAAGGTGCACGATCTCGGTCACCTGATCGACCTTGTAGATGCGGTAGAAGTCCGGGTGCAGCGCGGAATAGACGTGCGGCTCGACATGCGCCCGGGTGCCGACGCCGCGGTCGTAGCCGATCGTGAAGTCCATCGTGTCCCCCTTGTCGGAGCGGATGCGCCACTGCTCCGTCGCCGACGTCGCGGCCTCGCCCTCCGACTTCGACGACTTCGTCATCGAGATCGCGGCCGGGGCGTAGAGGTCGTAGGCACCGGGCGCGGCGCTCGCGCCCGACACGAACCCGCCGCTCACCATGAATCCGGGCTCTCCGGTCTTGTCGTTCTTAGCCGGAATCCCGAGCACGACGGTCTTGCCTTGATGCAAGATCGGCTTCCCCTCAGCATCGCCTCCTGCCAGTCCTTCGATGAGCACGACGACGAAGTTCGCGTCCTTCAGCGGACCGGCATTCTGCGCCGGGCTCCATCCGGCCGGAAGAGACTTCTTGATCTTTGCGTCGTCGGACTTGATGAACAGGTATGTCCGCTGCTCAGTGGCGGTCTGGACCAGACGCTCGGCCCTGGAGACGCCCGGAAAGCTGACGATGGAGGTGGCAATGCCACCACAGAGGGCGATGTGCTGCATCAAACGCATCGAACTTCCTCCCAGATAGGAATCTTGATTGTAATTCCTTGGGAGGCCCGACTCCAGAAGCAAGGCCTCGCCTTGCCGTTAGTCGCGGTTTCATGACACCCCCGCGCCGTCTCGACGAGGATCGCGCCGGTCGCCCGCCGCGGGCGCGAGGATCGACCCCGCGCCCGCGATCTCCCGTCAGCGCTCGACCGGCGCGGGCGCCAGG
>JAEWKL010000592.1 GCA_023386115.1 Pseudomonadota bacterium | reverse complement strand
GATCCGGGCGGCCCGCTTGAGCGGCGCCAGGATCATCGACGACTGCATCCGGAACTTCGTGGCGTCGACGAGCAGCACCAGCTCGTCGGCCTGCCGCATCAGGCGCTGCTCGGACGAGATGATGAGGGCGTCCTGCTCCATGATGCCGAGGGCTGAGACCCCCATCGCGCCCATGAACATGCGCCGGGCACGGAAATGCACGGTCCCGTCATCCTCGAACGGGCTCAAGATGATGTTCTGCTCGCGATAGATCGTGCCCGACGGCACCATCACGGCGCAGGCCGAGTGGCGCAGGAGGTGATCGGCCACGGGGAACGAGTTGGTCAGAACCTGCAGCTTCAGCCCGTCCAGGGCGTGCACCATCTGGAACGTCGTGGTGCCCCCGTTGATGATGATCGCGTCGCCCTCCGCGCAGAGCTCCACGGCGGCCCGGGCGATGGCGCGCTTCTCCAGCAGGTTCGGTCCCGCGCCGGCGCCGGGCGTGCTCAGCGGCACGAGATTCGGCGCCTGGTGCACTGCGTCCTGGAGGACCGGCGCCTGGAGGGCCTCGGCGCCCCCGCGCAGCTTCCTCAGCAGCCCCTGGCCGGCCAAGGCCGCGAGGTCGCGCCTCACCGTCGCTTCCGAGCCACCGGTCGCATCCGCGATCACCTGGACGGTCGCCACGCCGCGCTCCCTCAGCAGATCCAGGATGACGCGGTGACGTTCACGCTCATGCATCGTTTCCTCCCACTCCTATCCAATCAGCCAAACTACCATGCGTCAACATCTTCATTCAAAAACGATCATATTGCATCGCAGCTCAATCCGTAATTGCGTGATATTGACATAATATGATCGATAATGCGATGCCGCCCGCGGAGGCCGGGTGTAGGGCGGGCGCAAGCCCCCTCGGATCGCCACCGCAACAATCGACACCATCACAGGGAGGGTACCATGGCGAGCGCCGCTCAAGGTCTGCTGGAGAGCCGCTGGGACGCCGCGACGGCGGCCGGGCTCGACGAGCCGGGACTGCTCCTCTACCGCTCGAACCTGCTCGGTGCCGACAAGCGGATCACCAATTACGGCGGCGGCAACACCTCGGCCAAGGTGATCGCGAAGGATCCGCTGACCGGCCGCGACACGCGGGTGCTCTGGGTCAAGGGCTCGGGCGGCGACGTCGGCACCATGACGCGCGACGGCTTCGCGACCCTGTACATGGACAAGCTGGAGCAGCTGCGGGAACTGTATCGCGGCCCCGCCCACGAGGACGAGATGGTGGGCTTCCTGCCCCACTGCACCTTCGCGCTCAACCCGCGCGCGGCCTCGATCGACACGCCGCTGCACGCCTACCTGCCCTTCGCCCATGTCGACCACATGCACCCCGACGCGGTGATCGCGATCGCCGCGACGAAGAACAGCCGCGCGATCACCCGGGCCGTGTTCGGGGACGAGATCGGCTGGCTGCCCTGGCGTCGGCCGGGCTTCGAGCTCGGGCTGATGCTGTCGCGCTTCGCGCAGGAGAACCCGCACGCGAAGGGCGTGGTGCTGGAGAGCCACGGGCTCTTCACCTGGGGCGAGGACGCGCGGTCCTGCTACGAGACGACCCTGCGCATCATCAACACGGCGATCGCCTGGTTCGATCGCGAGACGAAGGCGCGCGCCGTGTTCGGCGGCGCGGCTGCCGTGAGCCTGCCGGCCGACGAGCGGCGCGCCATCGCGGCCGGGCTGATGCCGGCGATCCGCGCCCGCATCGGCGCCGAGGAGCGCAAGGTCGGCCATTTCGACGACAGCCCCGCGGTGCTGGAATTCGTCAACGGGCATCGCCTGCGCGAGCTGGCGGCGCTCGGCACGAGCTGTCCGGACCACTTCCTGCGCACCAAGATCCGTCCCCTGGTGCTCGACTTCGATTCCGAGACCGGCACGGTCAACTCCGTCGTCGCGGGCCTCGACGCCGCGATCGCGGCCTATCGGGCCGATTACGCCGCCTATTACGCGCGCTGCCGGCACCCCGACAGCCCGGCGATGCGCGATGCCAACCCGGTCGTGTACCTCGTGCCCGGGATCGGCATGGTCACCTTCGCGCGCGACAAGGCGACGGCTCGCATCGCCGGCGAGTTCTACGTCAACGCCATCAACGTGATGCGCGGTGCCTCGACGGTCGACACCTATCTGGGCCTGCCCGAGCAGGAGGCGTTCGACATCGAGTACTGGCTCCTGGAGGAGGCCAAGCTCCAGCGCATGCCCAAGCCCAAGAGTCTCGCCGGCCGCGTCGCCCTGGTGACCGGCGGCGCAGGCGGCATCGGCCGCGCGGTCGCCGCGAAGCTCGCCGCGGAGGGCGCCTGCGTGGTCCTGGCGGACATCGATGCCGCGGCGCTCGCCGAGACCGAGGCGGCCTTCGTGGCGGCGCAGGGCCGCGATCAGGTCCGCAGCCTCGTCCTCGACGTCACCCGGGAGGAGGCGGTCGTCCACGGCTTCGCCGAGGCGGCGGCGGAGTTCGGAGGGCTCGACATCCTGGTGTCCAATGCCGGCATCGCCTCCTCGGAGCCGATCGAGAGCACGAGCGTCGCCCTCTGGGAGCGCAACATGGACATCCTGGCGAAGGGCTACTTCCTGGTCTCCCGCGAGGCCTTCCGGCTGATGCGGCGCCAGAATCTCGGCGGCGCCCTGGTCTTCGTGGCCTCCAAGAACGGGCTCGCCGCCTCGCCGAACGCCGCCGCCTACTGCACCGCCAAGGCGGCCGAGATCCATCTCGCCCGCTGCCTGGCGCTCGAGGGCGCGGAGGCCGGCATCCGGGTCAACGTCGTCAATCCGGACGCGGTGCTGCGCGGCTCGAAGATCTGGACGGGAGAATGGCGCGAGCAGCGCGCCGCCGCCTACCAGCTGGAGGGCGACGCGCTCGAGGAGCATTACCGCAAGCGCTCGATGCTCAAGCGCTCCGTGCTGCCGGAGGACATCGCCGAGGCCGTCTACTTCCTGGCGTCCGACCTGTCCGCCAAGTCGACCGGCAACATCATCAACGTCGATGCCGGCAACGCCCAGTCCTTCACGCGGTGATCAGCCCCGTCGCCGATCCGGCGACGGGTCGCCATCACGAAGGACTTAGCGACGAGGAACGCCCATGCCCACGACGTCACTGCCCACCCTGCCCATCGACCCGGACCTGATCGCCACCCACAACGCGGCCCGCACCGGGGCGCTGGCCGACGACTACGACGCGCTCGGCCTGCGCCTCGCCCGCCGCGGCATCGACATCGACGCCGTCACCGCCAAGGTCGCGCAGTTCACCGTCGCGGTCCCGTCCTGGGGCGTCGGGACGGGCGGCACGCGATTCGCCCGCTTCCCGGGTCCGGGCGAGCCGAGCGGCATCGACCAGAAGCTCGAGGATTGCGCGGTGATCCAGCAGCTCGGCCGGGCCACCCCGGCCGTGTCGCTGCACATCCCCTGGGACATGGCTCCCCCGGCGGAGCTGCGCGCCCGGGCCGAGGCGCTGGGCCTCGCCTTCGACGCGATCAACTCCAACACCTTCCAGGACCATCCGGGCGATCCCGACCACCCGCTCTCCTACAAATTCGGCTCGCTCAGCCACGTCGACCCGGCGGTGCGCGCCCAGGCGGTGGCGCACAACATCGCCTGCATCCGCCTCGGCGAGGCCCTGGGCTCCAAGGCGCTCACGGTGTGGATCGGCGACGGCGCCAACTTTCCCGGCCAGAGCCATATGGGCCGCGCCTTCGAGCGCTACCTGTCCTCCATGCAGGAGATCTACGCGGCCCTGCCGGCGGATTGGCGGCTCTTCTCCGAGCACAAGATGTACGAGCCCGCCTTCTACGCCACCGTGGTGCAGGACTGGGGCACCAGCCTGCTCACGGCCCAGGCGCTCGGTCCCAAGGCGCGCTGCCTGGTCGATCTCGGGCATCACGCGCCTAACGTGAACATCGAGATGATCGTGTCGCGCCTCGCCCATGCGGGCAAGCTCGGCGGCTTCCACTTCAACGACTCGAAGTATGGCGACGACGACCTCGACGCCGGCACGATCGACCCCTTCCGCCTGTTCCTGGTGTTCAACGAGCTCGTCGATCTCGAGGGACGCGTCGAGGCGCCGGCCTTCATGATCGACCAGTCCCACAACGTGACCGATCCGATCGAGAGCCTGATCCGCTCGGCCGACGAGATCCGCCGCGCCTACGCGCAGGCCCTTCTGGTCGACCGGGCCGCGCTCTCCTCGTATCAGGACGACAACGACGCCCTGATGGCGTCCGAGACCCTGAAGGCCGGCTTCCGCACGGATGTCGACCCGATCCTCGCCCGGGCCCGGCTGGATGCCGGCGGCGCGATCGACCCCGTCGGGGCGTACCGGGCGAGCGGCTACCGGAGGATGGTCGCAGCCAAGCGGCCGGCCGCGAGGGGCGGCGGCGGCGGGGTCGTCTGCTCCCGC
>JAEWKL010000557.1 GCA_023386115.1 Pseudomonadota bacterium | reverse complement strand
GCGATGCGGGACGCGCTCCCCCGGCCGCATCCGGGCCCGACCGTCGCGGTCACCCACCACCCGCCGATCCCGGAGGCCGCCGACCGCTTCCGCGACGCGCCCGGCGTGCCCTGGTGGGTGCCGGCCTTCTACGCCACCACGCTGCTCGCCGACCTGCCGGCCTCCCACCGGCCGGCCCTCTGGGTCTCCGGCCACTTCCATGCCGGCCACGACCTCGTGCTCCACGGCACGCGCTGCCTCGCCAACCCGGTCGAGGGCCGCAGCTTCGATCCAGGTCTGGTGGCGGAGGTTCCGGCCTGAGACTAGGCAGAGCCGCACAGGGCAACTCTGCTTATCTTCTTGTTTTTGCATCATTTTCGTCGCCGGACCGGTGACCCCTTCGGCACCGGTCGAATGCGGCCGGCGGAATGATGCCGAGGGCCGGAGCCGGCAGGGTGCCGTGGCGAGGCCCGCCCTACCGGTCGTACTTGATATAGGCGAAGCGCGGATCCGCGGGTGTGCCCTCCAGCGCGCCGCCCTCCTGCCCCGGCTGCCAGCCGACCACCTCCTCGATCTTGCGGGCCAGGGCGAAGTCCTTCTCGGTCAGGCCCTTGGCCGAATGGGTGGTCAGCCGCACCTCGACCCAGGCATAGGAGGCGGTGAGATCCGGATGGTGCCAGGCCGCCTCGGCGAGGTGCCCGACGGTGTTGATCACCATCAGGGTGCCCTTCCAGCTGTTGGTCCGGTAGGTGCGGGTGATCCAGCCGTCGGCGTGCCGCCAGGCCGGCAGGTCGGCGAGGCGCGCGGCGATCACGTCGGGGCTGAGCACGGCGTCCTTCGGCATGGCGTCCCTCTCCTTGAGATCCCGTCGCGGGATCCCCGCAGGGTCGCCGGATCGGCTCAGGCGCGCAACACGAGTTGCGCCAGATCGAGGGTCTTGAGGACGTCGCGCAGCTGCGTGGCGAAGTCGATCCGGCGGATGGCGAGGTAGCCCTCCGTCGCGACGGCCTGCCGGAGCGGGCCGCCGACCGAGAGATAGGAGCGACAGAGTTCGACCATGTCCTCGATCTCGCAGAACGCGACGCCCGGCCCGAACGGGTTGTCGTCGCTCGCCTCCGAGACGACGAAGCAGCGATTGGCCAGAAGTGGAACGATGCGGACGGTCTCCAGCGCCCTGAAGCCGGGCGTGGAGTGGATGTTCAGGATGATCTTCGAGCGCCGTATCCTGTCCCACAGCGGCTCGCCGTAGACGTCGAACAGGTGAACCGTCTTCAGGCCATGGGACCGCAGGTCCTCCAGGACCCGCAGGCGCCGCTCGGAATGCGAGCCGTAGAACAGGACGTCGATCTCCTGTTCCGGCGCCGGACAGGTGACTTCGAGGCAGCGGTGGAAGCCCGGAGGCAGGAACGAGACGGTCGATCCGTCCGGCCTCGCCCCACAAGTCGGCCTTGCCTGAAGAAAGGCGAGGCCGGGGCGGGAATATTCGAAGACATGGGACGCCAGATCGACGAAGTCGAGATATTTCTCACCCTCCTTCCGATGCCCGATGATGTCGAGCTGCTCCAGCTGATAGAGGATGAACGGCCCCGAGCGGAAGGGGGCGACGCGCCGGTCGTCCTGGACCGGATGGAGCAGATTGCCCATCACGATGTTGACCGCGCCCGGGGCGAGCCTGTTCTCCGTCAAGGAACAGTCATGATCCAGATCGCGCAAGGCTGCGCGCAGGACGCGCACGACGTCGTCATAAACCTTGTCGTGCTGATTGTAGCTCACGAAGCAGATGTTGAAGCGCGGCTTGCCCGAGCCGACGACGGGGTCGAGGGCACGCGGAGCGCCGAAGCGCTGCGCGAGCGGGTCGTCGAGCGGGAGGTCGGTCGCGGCCGGTCGCGGCAGGAAACGGCGGGCGATACGGTTGTAGGTCGTATCGTGCCGGAGGATCGTCTCGGGATCGAGCCTCTCGATCCATGTCGACGACTTCACCTGCCATAAATGAAAACAGAACGCCTCGGGAAATTCCAGGTCGTGCTTGAACAGCGCCTCGATGCCGTGCGCGTCCCAGCTCGGCCAGAAGAACGACGCCGCAGGCTCGATCCTGACGAGGTGGGGATGGGCGTTCGCGAGGGCCTGGGGCACCTGGACCGAGAACTTGTTCCAGGCATCGCCGCTCGGGCCACCGACGAACGACCGGTATTCCTCGTACCACAACCGCAGGAACTCGGCGCCGGGCGGAGCGATGATCGTGGCGTTGCACAGGCCGACCGGCCTGCGGCCGCCGGCGCCGTCCGGGATCTCCTCGCGCCCGAGGACGACGCTGCCGTCGAGCAGCGGCGCGAACGGCTTCTGGCAGATCGTGTCGAAATCCAGATAGATCCCGCCGTGCTCCAGGAGCACCTGCATCCGCAACACGTCGACGCGATGCGCGATCAGATCCACCGGGCGGTCGAAGACCTGTTTCGGCAATGTCGTCCGAACGACGTCGACGCCGTCCTTCAGCATGTCCCAGTAAGGCCCCTGCGGTTCCGGGTCGCAGTGGATGACCGCCTTGAAGCCCTCGTTCAGGTCGAGGGCGGAGCGCACCGCCAGGTAATGGATCAGGGAGAAGCGTGGCGGCTCGTTCGGGTCGTTGGACGCGATGATGAAGTGAAAGATCTCCGGGATCCGTGACGATGGCCTCTTCGCTCTCGCCAGCCCCTCCGAGCTGAAGCGGAGGTTGTTGGCGACCCGTTCGATCATGTCCTCGGGGATCCTGCCCTCGCGCAGGAGGCGGTTGCAGGCGTGGATCGCCTCGTCGTAGCGCCCGGTCCAGTAGGCATGCACGGAGAGTTCGTCCAGGAGGCCGTAATCGGTGATCCAGGCCTCACCGTCGACCCTGTCGGTCCTGGATTCCGCCGCCTGCAGGCCGCGGACCGCCAGGTGATATCCCCGCTCGTGCTGCTGCCTGTAGCGGCAGAAGCGCGACGCATCGTGGAAGGCTTCGGCGCAGGTCGGATCAACGTCGGCGACGCGCAGATAGGCCGCGACGACCTGCTCATCCGGCAATCCGAGGCTCTCGCCGCGTCTCGCCTGCTCCAGCAACCTCGCGGCGGCCCGGTCCTCGCCGTCGGGAGCGTTTTGCAGTTCGGCCATCCTTTCAACGGACAAGTGTCGATTGTTCTTCAGGCGCCCCAGGTCATCGTTCGGGATGTCATTCATGGCCAGGAGCTTGTCGGCGATCATGACCGCCTCGGCATGCCGGCCCGTCCAGTAGGCGGCGATGGCCATCTCATCGAGCAGGCCGTAGCGATAGACCCATTCCGAGACGAACAGGCCGGATTTCGGAACAGCCGCATTCTCGCCCCTGCGGGCGAGCCAGTACCCTCGCTCGTACAGGCTGTGGTCGCGGCAGAACCGGGCCGCGCCGTGCATCGCTTCGGCCGTGCGCGACGGACAGGCGGCAGCCGCCTTCTCGAAGGTCTCGATGACGTCGTCGGCGGGATCGTTCAGCGTTGCCTTGATCTTCGCCGCGTTCAACAGGCTGACGAAGATCTCTTCTTGCCAGTAGCCCATGCCGGCGCGCGCTTCGTACTGCTCCAGGGCCTCGGCATGGTCGCCGTTGTCGCGCAGGCTGTTGGCCAGGTAGAACGTGTAGCGGGTGCGCAGGAAGGGATCGGTCTCGGTCGCGAGGCCGTCGCGGAGCAGGGCGGCGTCGCGCGCGAACTTGCCCGACCGGTTCGTTCCCGATGCGTGATCGATGAACCTGACGCCGTCCAGCTGCTCCGTCGTTCCGTCCTTGAGACTGAGATATTCGTGAGTGACGCCGACATACCGCGCCTCCGCCCCGCGCCGCAGCAGGCGGCTGTTCCAATAGGCCACGCCTGATTTTTGTATGACCTGATAGACGTCGGCCGTCAGTTTTCTGGCGAAGTCCTTGTCCTCGACGACAAGCTCCATATCGGCGTCGACAAAAAGAAGATAATCGTAGTCGAGGCGCGCCTCCAACGCCAGTTCGAGCGCCGCGTTCCTGGCCTGATCGAAGGTCTTGAACGGAAGACTGTGCAATTCTCCAGGCATGCCACGCGATCGGAAGAAATCCCGGATGATGTCCTGCGTGCCGTCCGTCGAACCCGTATCGCCTATGACCCAGCAGGAGACATGATCTGCAACAGAAAGCAGGCACTTCTCTATTTTATCGGCTTCGTTCTTGACAATCATGTTCAGGCAAATTTTGCGTGGATGCGCCAACATCAATGCCCCCAAATCATGCGATCTGGTAATTCCATGACCCGAAATTGTCAAACCTTGTGACGGCACGCGGTGCATCATCCGCCGGTGCCGCATCGCCCGCAACTTGTCCAGACGCTCCTGCAGGCACACGACACGACATGAACCGGCAAATCCATACCCCCTTGCACGGCAGAGGCGACGATATACTCTGGTGTCCTCGGATGAGTGCAGCATTCCGGGCCGCCGCGATCGGCCATCGCCGAGAGAGACGCGCCGGTCCGCCTGATGACGCGCGGCCGAGGATGCCTCTGCGCACGAGCGCTCCGGGCCGGGCCGTCCGACGAGAGTACAAGTGACCGCGGCGGCGGGGCCGCCCAGGGTGCGGCCTCGGTCCCTCCGCGCACAAGCGGTGGACGCCGCAGGCCAGGCCGCCTACCTCTCATGGGTGAACTGGCCGGGTGGCACGAGCCGGGCAACAGGGAGGAGCGCCCATGCTCTCACGGCGCGGATTGATGGCGGCGGCCGGGCTGTGGCCGATCGCGCAGCTCCGTGCCGCCGGAGCGCAGCCGGTTTCGACCCGGCCCGCCACCCTGCCGATGTCCACTCTGAAGGTCGGACTCCTGCCCTTCGGCACCGTCGCCTGGGAGGCGGCGGTCATCAAGGCGGAGGGAATCGACGTGGCGGAGGGCCTGAACCTCGAAGGCGTGCGCCTCGCCGGAAGCGACGCCGCCCGCATCGCCTTCCAGGGCGGCCAGGTCGACACCATCGTGTCGGACCTGCTCTGGGCCGCGCGCCTGCGGGCGGAGGGGCGGGCGGTGAAGTTCCTGCCCTATTCCTCCACCGAGGGCGCCCTGATGGTGGCGGGGGACAGCCCCCTGCGCTCCGTGGCCGACCTCGCGGGCAAGCGCCTCGGGGTGGCGGGCGGCCCGCTCGACAAGAACTGGCTGCTCCTGCGCGCCCGGGCCCGCGAGAAGGACGGTCTCGACCTCGAACGCGCGGCGCAACCCGTCTTCGGCGCGCCGCCGCTCCTGATGCGCAAGCTCGAATCGGGCGAGCTCGACGCCGCGCTCCTGTACTGGACGTTCTGCGCCCGGCTCGAGGCACGGGGCTTCCGCCGCCTGATCGGGGCCGACGGCATCGCGGCGGCGTTCGGGGTCGAGGGGCCGATCGCGCTCCTCGGCTACGTCTTCGACGAGGCCTTGCTGCAGCGCGCGCCGCAGACCGTCGCGGGTTTCGCTCGCGCCTCGTCCCGGGCCAAG
>JAEWKL010000530.1 GCA_023386115.1 Pseudomonadota bacterium | reverse complement strand
GATCAGGCCTTGCGCATGGGCAGCCATCGGCAGGGACAGGGCGAGGGCAGCAGTGGCCAGGAAGGTCTTGGTCTTCATCGGATCGATCTCCGTTTCATCCAGTCCACCCCGTCGAGCGGGGCAGCTCTTCGGGGGGTGTAACGTCGCCGTGGGCGAAACGGTTCAATCGATCCGGCCGAAAAAGTCGTCTTGAACCCCGCAGGAGTACCCCGCGCCGGATCACGCGTCCTTCGGCATCGCCGACTGGATCAGCCGGTCGGTGCCGAGATCTTCCTCGTCGTAGCCGAGGAGTTCCGCCAGCCGGCCGCGGGCGCGGCTGACGCGGCTCTTCACCGTGCCGACCTTGCAGCCCATGATCGCCGCCGCCTCCTCGTAGGAGACGCCCTCGGCCCCGACGAGCACCAGCGCCTCGCGCTGGTCCGGCGGCAGCTTGGCGAGCGCGCTCTGCAGGTCCTCGACGTCGAGCCGGTCGCCCTGGTGGGGCGCGGTGGCGAGCCGGGCGGCGTAGGAGCCGTCCTGGTCCTCGACCTCGCGCACCCGCTTGCGGTGATCCGAGTAGAAGATGTTGCGCAGGATGGTGAACAGCCAGGCATTCAGGTTCGTGCCGGCCTGGAACCGGGCCCGGTGCTGCCAGCCCTTGAGCAACGTGTCCTGCACCAGGTCGTCGGCCCGGGCTGGGTTGCTGGTGAGCGACAGCGCGAAGGCGCGCAACGACGGCACCGCCTGCAAGAGTCCGTCGCGGAATTCCGGCAGGACGATCTCGCCCTGCGCCTTGAGCGCCGCCTCCAGGCGCGCGATCAGCTCGGCGAACCGGTTGTCCGGATCGGCGTTGCCCAGGGCCTCGTAGGTGGCCCGGAGCTGCGTGCCGAGATGCGACCGGATGCTGGCCGAGAGGCCGGGGCGGTCCTCCGCCGACGGAGTCGGGGCCGACGGATTCGGGGCAATGTCTCGCGTCATGGCTCTCGCGTCTGCCTGTCTTCAGGAAGATGGGCCCGGGGGCTGCGACCGGAAAGGGCAACCTTAGCGAGAAACAGGCCGGGACCGATAGGGCGCCGTGCCACGGCGGCTCGTCAGCCCCCGGCGCCGGCCCCGGCCTCGTCCCCGTCCGGCACGCCGAGGCGGAAGGCCAGCACCTCGCCGGGGGCGAGGTCGGTCCAGCTCTCGTCGCGGGTGAGCGGGCGCGTCGCCACCACGGTCACGATGTCGTCGGGCGTGGTTTCTTTCGCGAAATCCACCCGCCAATCCTCGTCGATCAGCGTCGCGGTGCCGAAGGGCGCCCGGCGGGTCAGGGTGCAGAGGCGCTTGCCGCAATGGGCGTAGAGGGTGCGGCTGTCGGAGAGCAGCATGTTGAACACCCCGAGCCCGTGCAATTCGGCGCAGAGCTCCCGCACCGCCCCGTCGAGGCGCGTGGGCCTCGGCAGCGTGCCCCAGCGTTCCTCGAGCTGTCCCAGCATCCAGCAGAAGGCGTGCTCGCTGTCGGTGGTGCCGACGGGCTTGAAGCGGCCGAGCGTCAGGCGCTTCACCCCCTTCAGCTGGCCGTTATGCGCGAAGGTGAAGGTGCGGCCCCACAATTCGCGGCTGAACGGATGGGTGTTCTCCAACGTCACCCGGCCGCGATTGGCCCGGCGGACATGGGCGATCACGATCCGGCTCTTGATCGGGTATTGCCGCAGCAGCCGGGCGATCTCCGAGCGCGCGCTCGGTTCCGGATCGTGGAAGCTGCGGCAGCCGCGGCCCTCGTAGAACGAGATGCCCCAGCCGTCCTGGTGCGGCCCGGTCTCGCCCCCACGGCGCGCGAGCCCCGCGAAGCTGAAGCGGATGTCGGTCGGGACGTTGGCGCTCATGCCGAGCAATTCGCACATGGTGACCGTTATAGGGCCTCAGCCGTGAGCGGGGAGTGAACGGTTGCGCTCAGCGCGTCGGAAAGCGCTGCCGCACCACTGCGGCAGGTTCAAGCCGCGTTCAGGTCGAGGTGAGCCGAGACCTTCGAGACGGCCAGCGCGACAGTTCTGCCCGTTCGCTCCACCAAGCCGGCGGCATGCAGCGCAGCCACGTCATCGTGGACGCGGCGGTAGGGGCGACCGAGCGCTACGGCCAGGGCGTTGATCGATGGGGCCGGTCCGTCCATGGCGAGCCGCTTCAGCAATGCGATCCGGGCGGGCGAGAGCGTCGCCACGAAGGCGTCCCAATTCTCGAAGGTGAGGCCATGGGCCGACGGGACGATCTCGCCCCGCTCGGCCTTGTGCCAGGCGTCGATGAAGCGGCGCCCCATATCTTCGGCCGAACCGCCGATCTCGATCTGCAGATCGTTCGTCACATCGTTCCTCCACAAAGAGCACGGACTTCCGCGAGAAAGTCCTCCATCAACTGCTCGATAGAGATAAATTTGTAAGACGTCTCGAGATTGCCGCGGTGAACATGGTCGCCCTTCCCAGATTCGTTGTCGTAGGCAACGATCCTCTGTCCTGGTCGGCCGTAATAAAGCGAGTACTTCAAGCTATAGGCTGATCCCGGAACCCGCTTCGAGCCAGGAAGCACCCAGAGCTTAGCCTGCAGGATCGTCCCATCTTCGTAGACGCGCTTCTCGGAGAAGAGCAGAACGGCGTTCGCCATATGACATCAAATGTCATATTTTTGGCATGGCATCAAGAGTTGGAGTTTGCTGGATGGAGCGGCGACCAGGTCGGCAGGGCCACGCTGGATTGCTCGCAGAGGGCATCGCCATTCCAGCATGGCGCTACGCCCGCGACAGGTAATCCACCAGCGTCATCGTGAACAGAATCCCGACCCAGAAGAAGCCGATCCCGGCAAACAGCTTCACCAGCGGCGGCTCGTGGCGGACCTCCATCGAGACCAGGAGGATCGTCACCACCATGAGGCTGGCGACCAGAAGCTCGACGATCCAGACATGCGGGAAGGGGAGGGTGGCGCCTAACGCGACGTTGATCCCGAGCATCGCCAGGAGCGCGCCGGCCGTCAGGACCGGCTCGCGCATGTGCTGCCAGAGGATGCGGCGCTCGTCGCGTGTGCCGAACAAGGGGGGCTCCTACCGGTTGAGCACGTAGAGGGTCGGGAAGGCGAGGATCCAGATCAGGTCGATGAAGTGCCAGTAGAGCCCGAAGATCTCGATCCGGTTCTGGTGCTGGCTCAGGAAACCCGGCCGGCTCGCCTGCCAGGTCATCACCAGGAGGATGGTGATGCCGGTGAGAAGGTGGAGCCCGTGCAGCGAGGTGGCGACGTAGTACAGGTTCACGAACAGCCGCGAGGGCGGCGAGTCCTTCAGCTCGTAGGGCCGGTCGGACAGGAACGGCATCATGTGCTCGTGGTAGTCGGCGTAGTACTCGTAGCCCTTGAGCACGAGGAACAGGGTGCCGAGGGCGGCGGTGGCGAGCAGGAATCGCACCATGCCGCGCGGCCAGCCGAGGCGCGAGAGCTGGATCGCCCCCGACATGGTCAGGCTCGAGCCGATCAGCACCACGGTGTTGACCGCGCCGATCCAGAACTTGAGGTGGCGCGCCGCCGCCTGGATCGCCTCCGGATGGAGCAGGCGCAGGACGAGCGCGGTGAGGAAGAGGCCGGCGAAGAGCAGGAGCTCGGTGAGAAGCCAGGCCCACATCCCGAGCACCGCCGCGCGCTTCTGCTGCTCCACCGTCGCGAAGTGCGAGACGAGCTTGACGCCGACGGAGGTCTCGGTGGCTCCCGCGCTCACGAGTGGTGCCTCCCGGTCTCGCGGGCCTGGATCGGGTAGTCGTAAGGGATCTTCGGCGCCTGCGGCTCGGTGAGGAAGTTGTGCGCCGGCGGCGGCGAGGCCACGGTCCATTCGAGGCCGCGCGCGTCCCACGGATTCGCCGGCGCCCGCCTCCCGAACCAGATCGAGTAGACGAGGTAGATCATCGGGAAGATGTAGCCGACCGCCAGGATCGTCGAGCCCGCCGAGGACAGGATGTTGAGGAACTGGAATTCCGGCGGATAGACGTGGTAGCGCCGCGGCATCCCGAGATAGCCGAGGATGAATTGCGGGAAGAAGGTGACGTTGAAGCCGATGAAGATCAGGAAGGCGGAGATCCGGCCCCAGGCCTCGCTGTACATCCGCCCGGTGATCTTGGGCCACCAGAAATGCAGGCCGCCGAGGAAGGCCAGCACGGTGCCGCCGACCATGATGTAGTGGAAATGGGCCACGACGAAGTAGGTGGCGTGGACGTGCTGGTTGATGGCGAGCGTCGCGAGGTAGAGCCCGGTGAGACCGCCGAGCACGAACAGCCCGATATAGCCCATGGCGTAGAGCATCGGCGTGTCGAGCTTGAGCGAGCCTTTGTGGATCGTCGCGGTCCAGTTATAGACCTTGACCGCGGAAGGCACCGCGACGGCGAAGCTCAGCACCGAGAACGCCACGCTGGCGAGATCGCTCTGCCCGTTGACGAACATGTGGTGGCCCCAGACGAAGAAGGTCACCGAGGCGAGCCCGATCGCCGCGTAGGCGACGAACTTGTAGCCGAACAGCTTCTTCTGCGCGAAGGCCGGGACGATCTCGGAGATCACCCCCATGCCCGGCAGGACCATGATGTAGACGGCCGGGTGCGAGTAGAACCAGAACAGGTGCTGGAACAGCACCGGATCACCGCCATAGGCCGGATCGAACACCCCGATATGGAAGGCACGCTCGGCGATGAGCAGGATCAGCGCCACGGTGATGACAGGGGTCGCCAAGAGGAAGATCAGGCTGGTGGCGTAGTGGGTCCAGACGAAGATCGGCAGCCGGAACCAGGTCATGCCCGGTGCCCGCATGGTGTGGATCGTCACCACGAAGTTGAGCCCGGTCAGGATCGACGAGAAGCCCACGATGGTGACGCCGATGAGCGCCGGCACCACCCAGGTGTTGGAGAAGGCGGTGGAGAGGGGCGTGTAGAAGGTCCAGCCGGTATCGACCCCGCCCAAGACCACGCTGATCAGCGTGAAGACCGCGCCCGTCATGAACACGTACCAGGAGGCGAGGTTCAGCTTCGGGAAGGCGAGGTCCCGCGCGCCGATCATCAGCGGGATCAGGAAGTTGCCGAAGGTGGCGGGGATGCTCGGGATCAGGAAGAACCATACCATCACGACCCCGTGGATCGTGAACAGCTTGTTGTAGGTGTCGTTGGTGAAGACCTGCCCGTCCGGCACGACGAGGGCCAGGCGCACCAGCCCCGCCGTCACCGCGCCGATGACGAAGAAGGCGGTGATGCTGGCGAGGTAGAGCAGCGCGATGCGCTTGTGGTCGGTGGTGAAGAACCACGAGCGCAGAGTGTGCTCGGCATGCAGGTAATCGGCCCCGTGGCCGAGGCGGGAATCCGGGGTATGGGGATCGCGCAGGGCCGGCCCGTCGGTGATGGTGCCGCTGGTCATGGAACCGGACCTCCTGGGGTGGCTTCCTGCTGCGCCGTCGCGCGTCCGCTCTTCAGGTAGGCGACGAGCCGGTCGAGGTCGTCGTTCGGGATCACGGCGCGGAAGGTCGGCATCACCTGCTTGTAATCCGCCGCCAGCTTCTGCCGGTTCGGGTTCAGGATCTTGTCGCGCAGGTAGGTCTCGTCGGCGATGATCGTACGGCCGTCGGCGAGCTTGACCTCACGCCCGTAGAGGCCGGCGAGCGAGGGCGCCCGCACCTTGGCGCCGGGATCGTGGCACGTGCCGCACGCATAGTCTTCGTAGACCGCGCGGCCGGCTCCGGCCTGGCCGCCCTGCTGGGCGCCGGCATTCTGCAGCCAGGCGGCATAGTCGGCCTGGGTCATCAGGGTCAGGGTGCCGTCCATCTTCGAATGGTCGGTGCCGCAATATTCCGAGCAGTAGAGCCGGTAGCTGCCCGTGCGGTCGGCCTTGAACCACAGCTCGGTGTAGCGATCGGGCAGGGTCGCCATCTGCATCCGCAGGGCCGGCAGGTAGAGGTTGTGAATTACGTCCTGGCTGATCATCCGGATCTTGATCGGCTGGCCGATCGGCAGGTGCAGGTCGTTGATCTCGGATTGCCCGGTCGGGTGCTGGAACTTCCACATCCATTGCCGGCCGATCGCCTCGACCACCATGGCGTCGCCCGGCACCTGCTTCGAGATGAAGAACAGCCGGGCACCCCAGACGAAGAAGATCAGGGTCAGCAGGAAGGGTATCAGCATCCAGCTGATCTCGATGAGCATGCTGCGGGTCTCGGCGTGGCTCCGGTCGGCCTCCTCGCCCTGGCGGTAGCGGATCGCGAACCACGTGATGGCGACGAAGACCGGCACCGTCAGCAGCAGCGTCAGGACCGTGAAGGCGAGGATCAGCCAGTCGGTCTCGACCGCGGTGGCGGAGGCCGCCGCTGGCCAGAGCTGGAGCGCGAGGTCGGTCGGGTTCATCGAACGGGGGCTCCGCCGGCGGGCGGACGGGGTGCGACGGGATCGAGCGCAGAGGAGTCCAGGGACTTCCCGGCGATCAGCTGCATCGCGCGCGCGACCGGGATGCGGGCGCGGCCGTCGGGGAGGGGCGCGTAGGTGGTCGTCTGCGCCGCCTCCCGCGCCTCCTGGCGGGCGAGGTCCTCGTAAGGAGCGCCCTGGAGGTTGGGCGGCGGCGGCTGCACGCGCGCCGTCTGCTGCGGCGTCAGCGGCGGGGTGCCGCCGACATCCCAGGCGCCGAACAGGTGCATCATCAGACCCACCGCCGCGATCGCGACCGCGACGGAGGCCGCGAGACCTGCCACCACGAACGCGGTGCGGCGCACATCGACGTCCTCCTCCTCGAACCCTTCCGGGTTGTGCGGGCCGTGATCGGGCTCCGGCGGCGCGGCGGGCGTGAGGCCGGAGAGGCGCAGGAGACCGGCCGCCGCGACGGCCGAGAGCAGGGCGAAGGGGCCGGGCCGGGTGATCGGGTCGCTCACGAGACGCGCCCTCGCAGGCGGCGATCGACCGGGCCGTAGAGGCCGCCGGCGACCCCCACCACCCCGATCAGCGCGAGGGCGTCTGCCCAGGTGAAGCGGAAGGTGCCGCGAAAGCCCGGCGTGACGAGCCAGAAGATCTCGGCCCCGTGGAGCAGCAGGATCAGCAGGGCGACGCCGGCCAGCAGCGCCGGCCGGCCGGCCGTGCGGCGCGGCACCAGCACGAGGAATGCGAGCACCATCACGCCGACCGCGGCCCAGAGGCCGAGGCGGCCGAGCGCCCCGTCGCGGGCGAGGTACCAGCGCGCCTCCTCGGGGAGGTTGGCCGACCACACGGTGAGGTACTGCGCCGCGTGCACGAAGCCCCAGATCGCCAGGAGCACCAGGATCGGGTCGGCGAAGGCGGCGGCGGTGCGCTGGTCGCGCCCTGGCCGGCCGGAGGAATCCCGCGCCGCGATGAGCGCCGCCGCCGAGAGGGCGAGGCCGGCCTGGATCGTCATCACCAGGAGGCCGAAGGCCGTCGAGGCGAGGCCGGGATCGGCCGATTGCACCCAGTCCTCCGCCGCCAGCGTGCTCGTGACCGTGGTGAGGATCAGCCCGAGAACGGCCCGGCTCCGGCGCCGGGCCGCCCCCCGG
>JAEWKL010000493.1 GCA_023386115.1 Pseudomonadota bacterium | reverse complement strand
GTGCCGAGGCGCTCCGCCTCCGCCACGGCCTCGTCCAGGGCCCGCGGCTCGCGGTAGAGCGCGCGAAAGCCGCCCCGGCGGACGAGGTCGGCGGTGCCCGCCGCCTCGATCAGCGCGGCGTGCTCCGGGACGGCGTGAGCGATCAGGCTCGCATAGGCGCGGGAGGCGCCCGCGTGGCGGCGGGGGGCCGAATGCCACCAGTAGCGCAGGAGCGGTCCGAGATGGCGCGGGAGCGAGCGCAGCGCGTAATGGACGTCGTTGCTGCGGCCGGTGGCGATCGCCCACAGGGTCGCCCTGTCGCGCGGCATGGCGTAGGGTTCGACCGCCTCGCTCTGGATGATCCCGGCATTGCCGTAGCTCGTCTCCCGCCCCGGCTCGCCCCGGTCGACGAGGGCGACCGACCAACCGCGCTGCTGCAGGTGAAGGGCGGTGCCGATGCCGACCATGCCGGCGCCCAGAACGATCGCGCTGCGCAAATTCACCGCCTCGGATGGTTGGGGGATTTCTGGGTCCGCCGCGGCCGGGCAGGACCCGACCACGATACGCGCGACTCGCGATGGTGCAACGGATGACCGGGCATCCGGGCCGAGCGGCCGGCACTTTCGACCCCGCGTCCTTCGGCCTCCAGACGAGCGGGCAGAGAGGAACCGGGACACCCCTCCCCTCTGATCTCCTTCCCGAAAATCTCTTTGCCTCGTCGCGACGGCCGCGACATCCTCCCGGTCGTCCCGGGCTCCGCTCCGAGGCCCAGGATCGACGGGAGGAGGTCGTGAGCGTTCCGTTCGCCGCACCGTACGACGCGACGCTTGGCCGTGACCGGCGGCCCGGTCGCCGGAACCTGGGCGCCCGCCGCGGTTTCCGGAGGGCCAGTCCGGACCTCGCATGACCACCTACTTCACCAGCGACACCCATTTCGGCGATCCGCGGGTGCTGCGCATCGACCGCCGACCCTTCCCCGACCTTCCGACCCACGACGCGGCCCTGATCGAGAACTGGAACGCCGTGGTGGAGCCGGACGACACGGTCTGGCACCTCGGCGATTTCGCCCTCGGTCCGCCGCCGGAGCGAGTTCAGTCCCTGCTCTCGGCGCTCAACGGGCAGAAGCACCTGATCGTCGGCAACAACGACGGTCCGGCAACGCTCGCGGCGCAAGGGTGGCTCAGCATCGCGCATTACGCCGAGATCGACGTCGACGGGCAGCACCTCGTCCTGTGCCACTATGCATTCCGGACCTGGAACCGGATGGGACGGGGCGTCGTGAACCTGCACGGCCACTCGCACGGCAAGCTCAAACCGGCGACGCGGCAATACGATGTCGGCGTCGACGCCTGGGATTTCCGACCGGTGACGCTGGAGACGATCCGCTCGACGCCGCGCCGTCGCACGACGACCTGACGCGGCTCGCCCTCACCTCGCCGCGCGCAGAGCGTTGCCGTCCATCTGGGCGGTTTTGCGCGGAACCCCGCGGGCGCCCCCGACGTTCATCGGTCACAAGACGCAAGCTTGGCATCACGCTTCATCCATGAGGCTGATCGCCGCAGCTGCGGATCCCGTATCGTTCGTGAGTTCAGCGATGACCACACCGCGTCGTCTCCCGCTCGGCTGGCCACTCGCCGGCGCCGTCCTGCTCCTGGCCGGCCCGGCTCTGGCCCAGCCGGCCTGCATCGGCGCCCAGCGCAAGATCGACGAGGCCGGCGCCCTGCGATACCAGGCCCGGCAGGATGCCCGCATCGGCGACCGCGACCGGGTCTGCGACAATCTCGGCGATGCCGAGGACCGCTACGAGGATGCCCGCGACCGGCTCGAGGAGTGCGGCCTCGGCGTCGCATCGGTCGATCTCAAGAGCGCCATCCGCTCGGTGCGCCAGGAGAAGCGGGCCTTCCGCTGCGATTGAGCGCGTGCCGTAGCGCACACCTTTTCATCCGCAATTCACCCATCACTCTCACCGGGCGTTGCCGTGACTTGAGGCGCGCCAGATCGGAATCGTCGTCATGACCAACGCCAGCCAGACCCCGTCCGAAGCCCGCCTCTCCGCTCCGACCGCCGGTGCCCACTCCTTCACCGCGGCGCTCTGCGGCTTCCTCGGATCGACCGCGGCCACGACCGTGGTGATGCTGCTGCTCAGCAGCGTCTGAGGCGCAGCGAGACGCTTCCCGTCCGGCGCTTGGTCTCTCGGGGCGCGTGGCCTGCCGGCGCCCGTTCAGGGCGCCACCGACCAGAACCGGCGCCGGGCAAACAGCATGTCCGGCTGGCCGACCTGCGGGCTCCCCGCCTGCACATGGACCTGCACCGGCGGCGGCGGGCAGACCGGATCCGGACGCCGCGTCTGGATCGCCACCGGCTCGGGCCGCACGATGCCCATCCGCACCTGAACGTCCGGATTACGCAGGGCCGCGACCGTCGCCACGGCGGCCATCAATGCGCCTGCGATGGCGCCGAGGAGAAAATTCAGCATAGCGGCCGGTCCTTGCGCCGACATCGTAGCGGTTTGAGGGCGAAACACCGGCCTGTGGACCAAGCCGCTTGCCGCAACGTCGGCCTTCTTTCACAACCCTAGCTTAACAAATCGATGGCAGACCTGCCCCCGGGGCCGCTTCAGCGGCAAGCCGGAGAGGCAGACTGATGAGCTACGCGGCGAACGCCTACGCGCGAACGGCCCAGGTGGCGCTGACACCCCGCGAGGCAGAGGCCGCGGTCCTGATCAAGGCGGCAGTTCGCCTGCAAACGATCCAGGACAACTGGGACGACCAGCAGATGACGCTGAACGATGCGCTCGGCTTCAACCGCAAGGTCTGGACGCTCCTCTCCTCCGCCGCGACGGAGCCGGACGCGCCGCTCCCCGAGGAGCTGAAGACCGCGATGGCTCGCCTCGGTGCCTTCGTGTTCACCCGCACCCTCGATGCGATGATCGAGCCGACCGCCGACAAGCTGACCGCCCTGATCCGGATCAACCGCGAGCTGGCGAACGGCCTGCGGGGCAGTCCCTGATCGAGAGGATCGGCGATCCGGATCGGGACATGGCCGTCTCGCTCCGGTCGCTGCCGCGTCACTCACCGCGGAGCCGCGGTGAGGCTTGGGCTTCTGATCGGCCGAGACGAGCCAGACGACCGCGTCTCCGGTTTACGAAATAGCCCTCGTCCCAGGCGGCGCGAGGGCTCCAAAAAGGCAGGACAGGCCGCCGGCCGAGGTCCTTATCTGAACATTCCGGTTCATTGGCACCGCCCCCTGTGGCCGTGCCCGAATCGCGGGCGTTCCGCGAGGCGTTTAGACCGTGGCGCCTTCGAACGGCCCGAAGGCGCCGGCTCGGCCCGAGCGGGCGTCGGCGCTGAGACGCCGGACGCCTTGGCAGCCGGACGCCGTT
>JAEWKL010000451.1 GCA_023386115.1 Pseudomonadota bacterium | reverse complement strand
GCCCTGAAGCCGGGCGGCATACCCGATAACCGTTCCAGTGTGTGGTCGTTCCCCAAGGGAGTATGGGGGTGGGGAAGGGGGCGCAGATGCGGCACGCGTCGTTGCGCGCGAAAGCACTCTGCCGTTGGTCGGCCGGCATCGACGGCTGCCGGCTGCTTCCGCTTGAGGGTCAGACGCTCAACGCGTTCAGGACCGACGCCGGACGCGATCGGGGACGAAGGCATGGGGCCGTGCCACATCGGCAAGCGGCCCCCGGTTGGACCTACCCTTTTCCCGGGCGACCGAAGTGGGAGCGGAAGGAGATCCGGGACGGACCGGCGTGTTCGGGATGGCCCGTCGATATCTCGGCATGATCCGCCTCGTGATCGGACGCTGTGCTTCGCATTGCACGTGTGAGCCCGTCGGCGGTGACTTGACGCCATCCCTCACGACAAGACGCCGGCTCACACGATGTGAGCCGGCGCCAGCCCCCGAGGGGGACATTCAGATGAGGCAGCCCTTGCCGGGCCAGGAACGCTGACGCCCCTACGCCGCCTCGCGCGACAGCTTGATCGTCTCGCGCTGGATCAGGTCGCGGTAGAAGCCGTCGAGATGCACCAGGCGGTCCGGAGAGCCGTCCTGGATCACCTTGCCGCCGTCGAGAACCACGATCCGGTCGAAGTCCTTCAGGGTCGAGAGCCGGTGCGCGATGGCGATCACGGTGCGGCCCTTCATCAGGTTGCCGAGCGCCTCGCGGATCGCCTCCTCGGACTCGGTGTCCAGCGCCGAGGTCGCCTCGTCGAGGAGCAGGATCGGCGAGTCCTTCAGGATGGCGCGGGCCACCGCGATGCGCTGGCGCTGGCCGCCCGAGAGCTTCACACCGCGGTCGCCCACGATGGTGTCGAAGCCGCCCGGCAGGTCGTTGATGAAGTCGGTGCAGCGGGCGGCCTCCGCCGCGGCCCACACCTCCTCGTCGGTCGCCTCCGGCCGGCCGTAGCGGATGTTCTCGCGCAAGGAGCGGTGGAACAGCGAGATGTCCTGCGGCACCACCGTGATCGCCTCGCGCAAGCTCTCCTGCGTGACCCGGCCGATATCCTGGCCGTCGATCAGGATGCGTCCGTTCTGCGGGTCGTAGAAGCGCTGCAGCAGGGTGAACAGGGTCGACTTGCCGCCGCCGGAGCGGCCGACGAGGCCGACGCGCTGGCCGGGCTGGATGTCGAGGTTGAAGTCGCCGAACACCTCGCGCCCGTCCGGATAGTTGAACGCCACGTTCTCGAAGGTGATGCGGGCGCCCTCGCCGACCAGGGGCTTCGCCTCCGGATGGTCGCGCAGGTCGTGCGGCTGCAGGAGCGTGCGCAGGGCCTCCGACAGGCGGGCGGTGTGCTGGGTGACGTCGACGAGGGCGACGGCGAGGTCGCGGGTCGCCGCCAGGATGGTGATGCCCAGCGTGCAGACCAGCACCACCTGCCCGGCGGTAGCGGACCCCGCCTCCCACATCTTGATCGCCCAGAACAGCAGGCCGAGCACCGCCACGACGGTGATCAGGGCATGCATGATCCGCAGGCGCTCGAGGTAGAGGAGCGAGCGGCGGCGCGCCTTCATCTCAGTGCCGATGGTCTCGTCGAAGCGGGCGAATTCGCGCTTGTAGGCCGAGAAGGCCCGCACGAGCGGCATGTTGCTCACCAGATCGACCATCTCGCCGTCGACCGAGGCCGCCTTCTCGGCGAAGTCGTGATGCAGCGGCTTGCCGGCGGCGGCGATGCGGAACATCAGCACCACCACGCCGCCGCAGATCACGAGCAGGCCGAGCGCCATCGGCACGCTGACGGTGCCGACGTAGAGGATGGCGCCGAACGCCGCCGCGCAGGGCGGCATCACGTTCCAGACGAACATGTTCTCGGCCGTGAAGATCGCGTTCGAGGTCGCGGTGATGCGGCTCGCCAGCGTACCGGGCTGCCGGTCCGCGAAGTAGGACGGCGAATGCCCGGTCAGGTGCTGGAACAGGTCGCGGCGGATGTCGCCGGTGACGTTCACGAAGGTGAAGCTGGCGATCAGGCTCGCGACCCGCCACAGCATGTTGTCGGCGGCGATGAAGCAGATCAGCACGGTGAGCGCCGGCCAGATCAGGTTCGCCTCAGGTCCCTTGCCGAGGGCATCGACGACGCCCTTCAGTCCGTACTGGGTGCTGACCGAGCAGGTCACGGCGCCCAGAACCGCGACCAGGATGGCCGCATGGGGCACGATGCGGCGGCGCAGGTAGCGGGCCACGAAGGCCCAGGGCCGGTTGGCGTACGCGCAGAGGTCATCCATCGTGGCGATCGATCCCGGTTCTTCGCACGCGTGCGGCCCACGGTCCGGAGAGAAACGGGATGCAAGAATCCCGCCGTGGTCTCTCCACTGTCTCCCGCAGGCCCCACCCGCTTCTCGCAACGCGCAAGCGTCACCTTATGTTGCAGGCGAATGGTGCTGCCTGTCGTTTAATCCGTCGTTTCTGAACGGGAGTTGAGCGGCGCTGCGGCGCACACCGCTTTCCCCTTATCCTCACACCCGACGCATGACACCCGTCTCACGGCTCCCTCGGCCGCCGGGTCTCCGGCATGATCGCCAGGACCAGGACGAGGGCGAGGGCCGCCACCGCGGAGAGGCCCAGGAAGGCGGCGTGGGAGCCGAAATGGTCGGCCATGTACCCCGAGAGCGTGGTGCTGGCCGCGGCACCCAGGCCCATGGCGGTGCCGACGGCGCCGAGCGCCATGTTGAAGCGGCCGGTGCCGCGGGTGCAGTCGGCCACGACGAGCGGCACCATCACGCCGAGCACCGCGGCCGAGATGCCGTCGAACACCTGCACCGCGACCAGCAGCTCGGGCGCGTCCGTGTAGGCGAAGAGCAGGCCGCGGATCGGCAGGGCGGCGAAGCCGAGGATGAGGAGCGGGCGCCGTCCATAGGCCTGGGCGGCGCGGCCGACCGCGGGTGCGATCAGCGCCATCACCAGCTGCGGGGCCATGATGCAGGCCGCGATCAGGATGGTGGCGGTCTGGCTCGTGCGCACCGTGAGCACGCTGCCGACCAGCGGCAACATCGCCGCGTTGGCGACGAAGAACAGGGTGATGCAGGCGGCAAAGCACAAAAGCGCCCGGTTGGTGACGACGAGCTTCAGGCTCTCCCAGCCGCTCAGGCTCGGGCCGCCCTCGGGCGCCTGCGGCTGCACCAGGTCGATCTCGCTCGCGCGCACGAACCACAGGGCGGCGAGCGTCGGCAGCGCCAGGGCGGCCGTGACGTAGAACACCGCTTCGCTCGACAGGTAGTAGCCGCAGGCGCCCATGCCGGCGGCGGCGAGCGCGTTGCCGATCGAGGAGAAGCGGGCGTTGCGCCCGAGCCGCTCCCCTAAGCCCGCATGTCCCACGAGGCCGAGGCTGATCGCCGCGATGGCGGGGGTGAGCGTGCAGCTCGCGATCGAGTGCGCCGCCATGGAGAGCGCCACGATCAGGAAGGTCGGGAACAGGGCGAGTCCGGCGGCGGAGGCGCCGATCACCGCCACCGACAGGGCGGCGACGAAGCGCTTCGAGCGCACCCAGTCGACGAAGGCGCCGCCCGGCACCTGCCCGAACAGGCTGAACAGGCCGCCGATCGTGAGAACCAGCCCGATATCGGATTGGGTCCAGCTCTGCGACGTGAAGTAGACCGCCACGAACGGGCCGAAGCCCGTCTGCAGGTTGGCGACGAAGAACGTGAAGGCGTCGAGCCCGCGGCTGCTGGTGAGCGAGGGCGCCGGCTTCTCCCGCCGCCGGCCCAGGGACGCACCGGCCCGATCCCGGTCGCGGGCCGGATCCGGGCGGGGGTCCGGCCGCATCTCGGCGCGGGGGACCTCCCGGTCGCGATGGGCGAGGGGGCGGCGATGGGCCTGGCGCGGTCGCGTCATTTGTCCGGCGGATTGCGCGCCGCGGCCTCGTCAGGGGCCGGGGGCGAGGCG
>JAEWKL010000448.1 GCA_023386115.1 Pseudomonadota bacterium | reverse complement strand
AGAGGGGTCATGCGAGAGATGGGGCGCCCGGGGCGCCCCATCTCAGAGTCAGGTCCGCGCCGGCGCGTGGGAGTCGCTCTTCATCAGCGACTTGGCGGCGCAATGGCCGGTCGCGCCGCGGATCGCCAGGAGCGAGCCGGCGACCAGAGCCGCCAGGCTCAGGAACTTGTTGGGCCGGGGCTGCGCCGCCGCGGCGGCGAGGCCGAGGCCGAGCACGACCGAGATGGCGCGTTCCTTGGTGGTCAGGTTGCGCTCGCCGCTGAACACGTCGTGGATCAGGTCGCTGGCCATGAGGTCTCCGTCAGGGTCGTTCGCGGAAGAATTCCGCTGCGTCGCGGTGCGAACGCGGCCGGAGGCCGGACGTTCCCTGGCGGAGACCATCCTCGCCCCTGCTTCCTTCAGGCCTGCGGCAACCCCTTCAGGCCCGCGGCGCTTGTCCTTCAGGCCCGCGGCGCTTGTCCTTCAGGCCTGCGGCGCTTGTCCTTCAGGCCTGCGGCGCTTGCGCGATCAGCCGGTCATCGATCTCCTGGGCGCGCCGGGCCGCCGGGCGGTCGGCAAGGCGGGCGACGTAGGCCTCGTAGGCCGGGCGCCGCTCGATCCCGCCGAACTGCATGCCCCACATCAGGTGCGAGCCGACATAGAGGTCGGCGCCCGCGAAACCGCCGCCCCCGGGGTACACGCGGCCCGAGACCGCGCCCTCGAGCGCGTCGAGGACGTCCGCCATGCTGCCGTACCCGACCATGCGGCGTCTCTCCTCCGGCACCTCGATGCCCAGCGCCTTGTTGGTCACCGCCGCCTCGACCGGCCCGGCGGCGAAGAACAGCCAGCGGTAATAGGCGCCGCGCTCAGGATCTCCGGGCGCCGGAGCGAGGCCAGCCTCCGGGAAGGCATCGGCCAGATAGGCGCAGATCGCCGCCGTCTCGGTCACGGTGACGCCGCGGTGCTGCAGGGCCGGCACCTTGGCCAGCGGATTGATGGCGCGGTAGGCCGCCTCCTTCATCCCCGGGCCGTAGCCGAGGATCTCGGTGCGGTAGGTCGCCCCGACCTCCTCCAGCATCCAGCGGACGATGCGGCCGCGGGACATCGGATGGGTGTAGAAGACGAGATCGTCGGTCATGCGCTGCCTCCCCGGCGGGCGAATCAGCGGCACCCGCGCAAGAGCTTGAAGCAGAGGCGGGGCTAAGCGGGAAGGTGGGCGGCGATGGTGGCAGCGCCCGCCGAGGCGCCGGATCGGGAATCCGGATCACGCCACCGCGGACCACGGATTGATCGTGTGCAACCCAGCGGCGGCGAAAGGGCTCGTGTCGCGGGTGGCGACCATGAAGCCGCGCGAAGCGGCCGAAGCGGCGATGCAGCCATCCGCCATGGCGATACCCCTGCCGGCCTCCCTCGCTCGCACCATGAGGTCGGCATAGGTCTGTGCGTCAACCAGGTCGAAAGCCAGAACGCGATCCTGAAACAGAGGCAGCACCTCAGTTTCCAAACGGCGGGAGAGGATGTCACGCCGCTTGCCCATCGGCATGGCGGCGATCCCGTAGCGGAGTTCGGCCACGGTGATCGCCGACAGGTAGAGGGTCTCGATCGCCTGAGCGTCGATCCAGGCGAGCACATGCAGATCGGCCGCCGGCCTCAACGGCTCGGACACGACGTTGGTGTCGAGCAGGATCACTCGAAGCTCATCGGCTCGGTCGAGGTTTCGTCTCGCAGCCGGTCGAACGGCTCCAACTCCGCCTCCGTCAGGCCGGCTTCGCGACCGATCGAAGCCAGCAACGTGCCGAGCTTGACGCGACGCCTCGGACGCACCGCCGCTTCGAGGATGTCGCGCATCTCGGCTTCCGTGCTGCGACCATGCTGAGCGGCACGCACCTTCAGAGCGCGGTGCGCCTCGTCGGAGAGGTTGCGGATTGTGACGGCGGGCATGGCGGCGTGCCTCGATGGCAGGGATGCTGATAGCAAATCGCACGATCTGATATCAAGGTCTGGCGCATCGATCCGCGACGCGAGCGGACACCTTCGCACGAAAAAAGCGCGGCCCCGGAGGACCGCGCTTCCATCGTTCAGGCGGCGGAGACCCGTTCGGCCTCCACCCCTGGGATCAGCCGATCACTCGCCGGCCCGGGACTGCTTCTCACGGGTGCGGTCGGCGTCGCGCTGGGCCTTCAGCTTCTCGGTGAGGTCCTCGCCGGTCGCCTGGTCGACGACCTTCATCGAGAGGCGGATCTTGCCGCGCTCGTCCTGGCCGAGGAACTTCACCTTCACCTTGTCGCCCTCCTTCACCACGTCGGTGACCTTGGCGACGCGCTGGGCGGCGAGCTCGGAGATGTGGACGAGGCCGTCCTTGGCGCCGAAGAAGTTGACGAAGGCGCCGAACTCCATCGTCTTCACGACCGTGCCCTCGTAGATCATGCCGACCTCGGCCTCGGCCACGATCGAGCGGATCCAGTTATAGGCCGCCTTGATCGCCTTGCCGTCGGCCGAGGCGATCTTGATGATGCCGGTATCCTGTATGTCGATCTTGGCGCCGGTCTTCTCGACGATCTCGCGGATCACCTTGCCGCCGGTGCCGATCACTTCCCGGATCTTGTCGGTCGGGATCTGCATGGTCTCGATGCGCGGCGCGTGCTCGCCGAGCTCGGGGCGGGCGGCGGTCAGCGCCTTGGACATCTCGCCGAGGATGGTCGCACGGCCGTCCTTCGCCTGGGCGAGGGCGACGCGCATGATCTCCTCGGTGATGCCGGCGATCTTGATGTCCATCTGGAGCGAGGTGATGCCCTCCTCCGTGCCGGCCACCTTGAAGTCCATGTCACCGAGGTGGTCCTCGTCGCCGAGGATGTCGGACAAGACCGCGTAGCGCTCACCCTCGAGGATGAGGCCCATGGCGATGCCGGCCACCGGACGGCGCAGGGGCACGCCGGCATCCATCAGCGACAGCGAGGCGCCGCAGACCGAGGCCATCGAGGACGAGCCGTTCGACTCGGTGATCTCCGACACGACGCGGATCGTGTAGGGGAACTCGTGGGCGGCCGGCAGAACCGGGTGCACGGCACGCCAGGCGAGCTTGCCGTGGCCGATCTCGCGGCGGCCCGGGGAGCCCATGCGGCCGGTCTCGCCCACCGAATAGGGCGGGAAGTTGTAGTGGAGGAGGAACGTCTCCTTGTAGGTGCCCGAGAGCGAGTCGATGAACTGCTCGTCGTCGCCGGTGCCGAGCGTCGCCACCACCAGCGCCTGGGTCTCGCCGCGGGTGAACAGCGCCGAGCCGTGGGTGCGGGGCAGCACGCCGACCTCGGAGACGATCGGACGGACCGTCTTCACGTCGCGGCCGTCGATGCGGGAGCCGGTGTCGAGGATGTTCCAGCGGACCACCTTCGACTGGGCCTCCTTGAAGGCGGCCTTGATTTTTTCCGCCTCGAAGCGGGCCTCGCCCTCGGCAGGCGCCAGCGCGGCCATCACCTTCGCCTTCACGGCGTCGACGGCGGCGTAGCGCTCCTGCTTGACGGTGTTCTTGTAAGCCTCGCGCAGCTCGGCCTCGCCGACCTCGAGCACGGCCTTCTCGACCTCGGCATTGTCCGCCGGCTGGAAGTTGCGCGGCTCCTTGGCGGCCTTCTCGGCGAGCCGGATGATCGCCTCGATGACCGGCTGGAAGTGCTTGTGGCCGAACATCACGGCCCCGAGCATCACGTCCTCGGACAATTCCTTCGCCTCGGACTCGACCATCAGCACGGCGTCCTGGGTGCCGGCGACGACGAGGTCGAGGGTCGAGCCCTCCATCTCCTGGATGGGCGGGTTGAGCTTGTACTGGCCGCCGACATAGCCGACGCGGGCAGCCCCGATCGGGCCCATGAACGGCACGCCCGAGAGGGTCAGGGCGGCGGACGCCGCCACCATGGCGAGCACATCGGGATCGGTCTCAAGGTCGTGCGAGAGGACCGTGACCACGACCTGGGTGTCGTTGCGCCAGCCCTCGACGAAGAGGGGGCGGATCGGCCGGTCGATCAGGCGGGAGACCAGGGTCTCCTTCTCGGAGGGACGGCCCTCGCGCTTGAAGTAGCCGCCCGGGATGCGGCCGGCGGCGTAGGTGCGCTCCTGGTAGTTCACCGTGAGCGGGAGGAAGTCGATGCCGGGCTTCGGCTCCTTCATCGACACCACGGTGGCGAGCACCGAGGTCTCGCCGTAGGTGGCGACCACGGCGCCGTCGGCCTGGCGGGCGACCTTGCCGGTCTCGAGCACGAGCTTGCGCCCGCCCCACAGCAGCTCTTCGCGTTGAACGTCGAACATGTTCGTCATGCCTTCCTGCGGTCCGGGAGGGCGGCGCCAGCGCAAGACGGCGAGGGGCTCGAGGGTGAGCCACCGGCGATCCTGCCCTGGCGGTCGCGGCCCGCGTTCCTCGCGGGTCCCGGAGAGTGGGGCGGCCGGACCCATTCCGGCCCACCCGGGACGACGAAGCCTTGAGGCTCCGTCGCAAAACGCGGCCCGGACCGGTGCCCGAACCGCGTGAACCCGCCTTAGCGGCGGATGCCGAGGCGCTCGATGAGGGCGCGGTAGCGGGCCTCGTCCTTGCGCTTCAGGTAGTCGAGGAGCGACCGGCGCTGCGACACCAGCTTGAGCAGGCCGCGGCGCGAGTGGTTGTCCTTGGTGTGGGTCTTGAAATGCCCGGTGAGGTTCTGGATCCGCTCGGTGAGGATCGCGACCTGCACTTCCGGCGAGCCGGTGTCGGCTCCGCCGCGGGCGTGTTCCTTGATGAGCGCGGTCTTGCGCTCCGCCGTGATCGACATCGCGTGTCCTTTCAGGTGGTACGGGTTCGTGGATGCGCGGCCGCTTCAGGACCGCCTTCTCGCACGGGGCTCGGCCGGGCCGGGATGTCGTCCAGCGCGGTCTGCCAAGGCGAAAAACCTCGCCGTGTCAGGGCGAGGGTGGCGCACCTCTACACGAAACCGTCGGACCCCGCCACTCCCCATCGGCGGATCGTCCCGCGCGCGGTTTCGTCACGCCCCGAGGCGGCTGGCGACGAACGGCCGAGGTCGAACCCGGGGTACCCCCGAGCAGTTTGCCCGCCATTCTCCATCCCACGAGGTATCCCCATGACCGCGACCGCGGACCGCACCGGCACGGCCACTCACGAGACCGTGCAGTCGATCTACGTCACCGCCCTGCGCAACACCCACGCCCTGGAGAAGCAGGCGGCGCAGATGATCCAGCGCCAGATCGAGCGCTACGAGAGCTATCCCGAGCTGACCCAGGCCCTGCGGCTGCACAAGAGCGAGACCGACCAGCAGGTCACCCGCCTCTCCGACCTGCTGCACGGCCACGGCGAGGACCGCTCGCTCCTGAAGGACGTGGTGACCCAGACGGTCGGCAACGTCGCGGCGCTGGTGCACAGCGTGACGGGCGACGAGGTCCTGAAGAACCTCTACACCGACTACTCGGTCGAGACCTACGAGATCGCCGCCTATACCTCGCTGATCGCGCTCGCCGAGGAGGCCGGGCACCAGCGGGATGTCGAGACCCTGCGCCAGTCGCTTCGGGAAGAGGAGCGGATGGCCGAGGTGGTGTTCAAGCAGATCGTGCCGGTGACGAGAGGGTATGTCGCGCGGGAGGTCAAAGGCGAGAAGGCGGACCGGTAGGCCGGTCACAAAGGGCCCCCCCGC
>JAEWKL010000279.1 GCA_023386115.1 Pseudomonadota bacterium | reverse complement strand
GCCCGCCGAGCCCCACGGCGCTTCCGGCGGAGACCGGGACGGTCGCGGTCTGGCGCGGATCGGCGGAGGTGTCGTCGCCCTTGTACCAGATCAGGGTGCGGCCACTCGGATCGGCGACGTAGCCGGTGGCGTTGCCGGCCGCATCCATGGCGACCCGGCGCGGGCTCAGGCCCGGCGAGGACGAACCGGAAAAGAAGTCGCTCGCCGCCCGCGTGGCGGAACTCGCCGCGAGGTCGGTCCTGGCGGTGGTGTCGAGCGCGGTCGCGAGCGCCGCCTGGAGGTTGGGGGCGGTGTCGGCCGGGCTCGCGCCGATCACGAAGGTGCCGGCGGCCGTTCCGCCCGCGGCGGCCGTGCCGCCCGCGGCGGCCTTCAGGCTCAGGACCTTGCTGGTGCCGTCGCGAAGCCCGACCGTGATCTGCACGCTGTCGCCGGCCTGGAGCCCCGCCCCGACCGTCACGGTTGCGGAGGCCGCGCTGCCACCGGACAACACCGCCGTCGCGCCCGGCGGGCTCGCGCTCTGAACGCCGGTGACGGCCTTGCCCGCGAGCGAAGCGGTGAGGTTCTGTGCGCTCGCCGCCGCGTCGGCCCCGATCGCGAAGGTCCCCTCCCCGCCCTGGCCTGCCGCCCGGGCGGTGAGGTCGACGAAACCCTGGCTGCCGTCCGGGTTCTGGACGCTGACCCGCACGATATCGCCGTCCTTCGGCTGGCTGGCGAAGGAGAGGGTGGCGGTGGCGGGAGTCCCGGGCTGGACCGCGACCGCGAGGCCGGCCGGGTTCGAGCTGACGGCGCTCTTGAGGGTGAAGCCGAAATTCGTCCGCACGCCGGGAGACTGGTTCTCCGACAGGCTCACGCTCGTGCCCGCGCCCGAGAGGTCGAGCCGCCCGGTCTTCGGCGTGCCGGCGCCGAGATCGGCGGCCTGGCGCTCGGCCATCACCGTGCGCACGCCGTCGAGGCCTTCCGCCGGATCGCCGTCGAGGATCCGGACGGCGCTCTCTACGGGTGCCCGGTCGGTGACCCGGCCGCCCAGGATGTACTGGCCGCCGGTGCTCTGGTTGAGGGCGTCGAGGGCGCCGCCGAGGCTACCCGCCGCGTCCTGCTGCAGCATCGAGCGGGCGACGGTGCCGGTGCCGCTGCGGGCGCTGACGAGGCTGCTCCAGGCGGTGGAGCCCAGGGTGGCGATCTGCTGCACGCTGGCGGAGGCCAGCCCCACCCGGGTCGCGCCGGTGCCGGCCGCCGAAATGTAGCTGTCGAGGGCGCTGATCTGGGCATGCGCCGACAGGCTCTGGGTGCGCCCGCTGCCGAGGCCGCCATAGGTCTCGGCGGTCCGGCCGCTGCCGATCTGGTTCGAGAGCGTGCCGAGCGTCGTCTTCATGGCGACGAGGCGCTGGGTGTTGAGGTCGGCGGCGGCGGTGCCGGCCGCGAAGGGAGCGATCGTCATCGCGGGCTTTCCTCTTAGATCCGGAGAAGGGTGTCGAGCATGTCGCGGGCGGCCGTCAGCACCCGGGCATTGGCGCTGTAGGCGGTCTGGAGCTGGATCAGCCGGGACATCTCCTCGTCCACGCTGACGCCGGATTCCTTGGCGAAGCGGCTCTGGGCCGAGGACAGGGCGATGCTCTGGCCCTCGTCGAGCTGCTGCGCCTCGGCGCTGGCAGCGCCGCGCGCAGCGACGCTCGCCTGGGCTAAGCCGACCCCCGTGGCGGCGCGCGGGGCGCTGACGCCGCCGATGCCGCTCGCCGCCGAGAAGGTCAGGGTGCGGCTGGTCAGCGCGTCGACGAGGGTTTGCGGCCGCGCGGTGTCGCCCGAGGCCGTGACGTCGGCGTAATCCACCAGGGTGGACGCGTCGGCGGTGACCGCCGGGTTGACGGCGAGACGCTGGGCGAAGCCGGTCAGGTGCGAGCCGCCCTCGAACGAGCCGGTGAACACGCCGTGCCTAGCCCCGGCATCGACGAAGAGCGCGAGCTGGCCGCTTCCGGTCTTGGTGTCGGCGGCGCTCGTCGGCACGGTGACGGAGGCGCTGGCGCCGGTGAGCGCGAGGCCCGCCGGGTCCGACAGGATCCGCACCGAGCCGGCCGTGCCGCCGGGCGTGCCCGTGACGGTGAAGCCGGTGCCGAGGACCGCGCCGATCTTCGCCGCGAAGGTCGAGGGCCCGCCCGAGATGTCGACCGGCACGACGAGGGCGGTCGGGTCGTCGGTGAGGGCGGGATCGATGGGATCGGGCGCCGCGCCGTTCGTCGGCACCAGGATCAGGTTGCGGCTCAATCCCGCGGCGTTGCGCACGCCGAGCGTCACGGCATTGCCGGCCTGGAGCCCGGTGAGGTCGATGTCGAAGCCGGTGAGCCCGTTGGCGGAAGCCGCCGTGCCGATGGCCGGACGGTCGCTCAAGGACCGCGACAGGCCGGCGGCGAGGTCGTCGAGCTGGCGCTGGGCCTGGACCAGCGTGTCGTCGCGCAAGCTGACCGCGGCGGCGATCGAGCCGGAGCGGATCGCCCCGGTGGCGATGAGGTCGATCTTGGCGCCGGCCGGGGTCGTCGCCGTCACGGTGCCGACGCCACGGGTGCTCGGATCGGCCGAATACTGGGCCTCGGGGCTCAAGGTACCACGGCCGTCGAAGGCGAGGGTCGCGGCGGCCATGTGGTCGACCAGCGTGGCGCCCGAGGCGGTGAGCAGGGTGACCGAGCCGTCGCGCTGGTCGCTCACCTGCACGTCGAGATACTGCGACAGGGTGTTGATCGCCTGGTCCCGCTGGTCGAGGAGATCGGCCGTGCCGGTCTCGCTCTTCGAGGCGCCGGCGATCCGGCCGTTGAGGCCGGCGATCTGCGACAGGAGCGCGCTCGCCGCGGCGACGTCGCCGCCGAGCTGCGATTCGAGGCCGGTGCGCAAGTCCTGCACCCCTTGCGCGATGCCGGCGACGGTGGTGGCGACCGTCCGTGCGGAACTCACCGCGCTCGCCCGCGAGGCGGCCGAGGTCGGATCGGTCGTCAGCGCCTGAAGCGACTGCGTGAAGCTGTTCACCACCCCGTCGAGGGCGGCGCTGCTCCCTGGCGTGCCGTAGAGGGCGTCGAGCTGGCCCTGCACCTTGGCGGAGAGCCCGGTATAGGCTGCCCCCGCGGTCTCGAGCCGCAATTGCTTGAGCGAGACCGCGTCGAGGGTCCGGCTGATCGTGCCCGCCGCGACGCCGGAATTGCCGAGCGTCGAGACGGGGGTCAGGACGCGCTTGATGTAGCCGGCAGTGCCCGCATTGGCGACGTTCTGCGACACGAGACCGATCGCCGCCTGCGTCACCTGCAGTCCGGCGGTCGAGGTGTTGAGGGCGTTGAGGGACATCGGTCGGATCCGGGTGAAGGGGTGAGAGCCGGGCCGTGAAGCCGTGCCCCTTTTGGGGTTGGCTTGCGCGTGCCGGCATCTCGCGGGTGGGCCGGAACCGGTCGGGCCGCCTTTTGCAGCCGAACGGGCCCGGGGCGGCGAAGCACGAGGACCCGCCGCGATGCGGACCCGCCTCGGCACGCCGACGCGTCGTCCACGGGATGGATGTCCTGTCGCAGCCTTTTGCCGCGACATCGACGCTCACACTCTGCGAGACCCGCCTTTTGCAGTATCCGACAAAGTGACTAATGGTTCCTTGCTGAAAACCAGCAAGGCCAATTCTGTGATGTATTGCCCGATCGCCGAACGACCGGGCAATGCTCTAGCGGATGACGTTGATGAGGTCGGACATCATCTGCTGGGCGGTCGACATCACCCGGGTGTTGGCCGAGTAGGCCTGCTGGGTGACGATCAGCTTCGAGAACTCGCCGGCCGTGTCGGTGTTCGACTGCTCGACGTTGCCGCCGACGATCGTGGTGCCGGACAACCCGGTCAGCGGCTCGCCGGATTCCACCGTCTTGGCGTAGTTGCCGCCCGAGACCGCCTTGAGGGCGTTGGGAGCGCTGAACCGCGCCACCCCGACCTGGGCCAGGGCCATGCTGTTGCCGTTGGAATAGGTGCCGGTGATCTTGCCGTCGCTCGTCACCGCCAGGGAGTTGAGCGTGCCGGCGGAGTAGCCGTTCTGCTGCAGGGTGTTGGTGGTGATCTGGCCGGAGGCGGAGCCGTACTGGGTCAGGCCGCCGGTGCCGAAGTTGAGCGCCACCGCCCCGAGATTCGTCCCGTTCACCGTCAGGTTGGGGAGGCTGAGGCTGGTGCCGGTGGGCGCGGTGAGCTGGCCGCTGCCGTTGAAGGTGAAGGCGGTGCCGACATTCTGCCAGGTTCCCGGATTGGTGCCGCTCCCGGTCTGGTTGGCGTAGTACAGGTTCCAGGTGTCGCTGGTGCCCGCCTTCGCATCGGCTTCCGCGACCTTGGCCCAGCGCAGCTGCACGCTCACCGGGGTGCCGGTGCCCGAATAGGCCGTGAGTTCGCCGCCCGCGAGGCTCGAATTGACGAAGGCGGTCGAGTCGGAGGCCGCCACCGCCGGGGGCGTGGTCGCGGTGCCGGCGAGCACCCTTGCGTCGCCGCCGGGCAGCGTGGCGAGCAGCGCCGAGCCCGAGGTGGTGCTCGGGCTGCTCGGCAGGTTCGCCGCATAGGCGATGCTCGTCGTCGGCTTGGCCGGCAGGGTGGTGCCGGAGATCTTGATCGGCCCGGTGCCGGTCGACTGGCCGGTCGCGGCGTCGAGGCTCTGGCCGGTCAAGTAGGCGCCGGCGCCGTTGACGAGATAGCCGTCCCGGTCGACCGAGAAGTCGCCGCGGCGGGTATAGAGGCTGGTGCCCGAGAAGACCGGGGCGCCGGCCGCGTCGCTCCCCTTGGTCTGCACCGTGAAGAAGCCGTCGCCGCTCAGCGCCATGTTGGTGGGGACGCCGGTCGCCGCCACATTGCCCTGCAGGCTGTTGGTCAGCTGCGAATAGGCTGCGACCGAGCCGGCGGTCTGGCGGCTCGGCGGCTGCTCGGTGAGCATGTCGACGAAGTCGGTATCGATTCGCTTGTAGCCGACGGTCTGCGAATTCGCGATATTCCCCGAGATGTTCTCGAGGCTGAAGGCCTGGGCCTTGAGGCCCGAGACCGAGGTCTGCAGCGCGCTGAAAACGTCCATCTTCCCCAGGGCTCCAAATCCCGTCTGGATCACTCGGGGGATGACCCGCAAGCCGTGTGCCACAGCTAAGATATTGATTTCATTGAAAGCCCGAGAGCTGAGCGGCAAAACCCGCCGGGCGCGCCCGGGTCCCTGCGGCAAAATCTGCCGCGGGATGCGAGCGGCCATGTTTACGCGGTGTTGAACCTCTTGGCCTTAGCTGCCCTTCTGGATGGCGGTGGAATCAGGGATATGCGCACGAGCAAGCGAAGCAGCCTCATTCACCTGATCTACTTCTCGCGCGCTCAGCTCTCCGCCGAGCCGCGGGAGCGTGCGCGCCAGGTCAACGACATCGCCCGACATGCGCAGAAGAAGAACGAGTTCTCGGTCATAACCAGCATCCTGATCGTCGATCAGGGCTACTTCATCCAGATCCTCGAAGGGGAGCGGATGTCGGTGCAGGAGACGTTCCAGCGGATCAGCGGCGACATCCGCCACCGCGACGTGCACATCGTCGAGTGGCGCGAGATCGCCAAGCGCGAATTCGTGACGTCGTTCGCCTATGTCCTGCGCACGCCGGCCAACGATGGGCTGTTCCAGAAGGCCAACCTGGCGCCGATGCTCCAGCGCGGCACCCCGAAGGCGAGCACGATCCACGCCCTCGCCCAGGCCCTCCAGGCCGATACCATGGCCAAGCAGGGCATCGACCACCTGTTCGTCTAGGAACTGCCGGGAGCCCCCGGTGATCCGTCGTAAAACTTAACCCGCTGGCTGGTTCCGATGAGCGAAGCACCCCCGATCCTGATCGTCGACGACCAGGTCAAACTCGTCCGCCTGGTGACAGAGCTGATGAACCGCCTCGGCTTCCCGGAGGTCGAAGGCGTGACCGACGGGCCGCAGGCGCTCGAGCAGCTGCGCACCAAGCGCTACGGCTTGGTGATCTCCGACCTCGAGATGGAGCCGATGGACGGGATCCAGCTCCTGCGCGAGATCCGGGCCGACGACATGCTGATGAACATGCCGTTCATCCTCACCGAGACGTCGTTCAGCTTCGAGGACATCAACGTGGCCCACCTCGCCGGGGCCGACGCCTTCATCCTCAAGCCGTTCGATCTGTCGCTGCTGAAGACGAAGCTGAAGCAGGTGCTCAACGGCCGGCCGCGCAAGCGTGAGACGCCGGTGGGCCCGATCTCGAGCCTCCACGTCGACTTCCCGCTGCTCGGCAAGGTCTAAGGCACCCGGCACCGCCCCACCCCATGAGGGTTTCCGGGGCGGGGACCGGATGGCCCGTCACGCCCGCCGCTTCTGGTAGTCCTTGACGTCGGTGAAGCGGATTGCTGGCGCCCGCTCCTCCTCGTAGCGCAGCGAGAAGCCGGTGGTCGCCATGAAGACCGGCGCCCCGTCGAGGTCGCTCGCCATCGACGAGCCATGCGAGCCGATGAATTTGTCGAGCTCGGCCTGATCCTCCGCTTCGATCCAGCGGCAGATGGTGAAGCGGGTCGGCTCGTAGTCGATCGGCAGGCCGTATTCGGCCTGGAGCCGCTCCTTCAACACGTCGAGCTGCAGCGCGCCGACCACGCCGACGATCGCGCCCGAGCCGTCCTGCGGCAGGAAGAGCTGCACCACCCCCTCCTCCGCCATCTGCTGCAAGGCCTCGCGCAGCTTCTTGGCTTTCATCGCGTCGGTGAGCTTGATCCGGCG
This sequence comes from Pseudomonadota bacterium, assembly GCA_023386115.1. Classification (GTDB taxonomy): domain Bacteria; phylum Pseudomonadota; class Alphaproteobacteria; order Rhizobiales; family Beijerinckiaceae; genus Methylobacterium. Next base: position 23,159 of record JAEWKL010000279.1, on the reverse strand, counting down.
CAGGATCTCGGGGGCGAAGCTCGGCACACCGCGGAAGACCAGCTCCTCGCCCTCCGTGAGAGTGTCGCCGATGCGCAGGGTCCCGTGATTGGGGATGCCGACCACGTCGCCCGCATAGGCCTCGTCGGCGATGGCCCGGTCCTGGGCGAAGAAGAATTGCGGTGCCGAGAGCGAGATCGGCTTGCCGGTGCGCACCAGCCGCGCCTTCATGCCGCGGCTGAGCTTGCCGGAGCAGACCCGCATGAAGGCGATGCGGTCCCGGTGGTTCGGGTCCATGTTCGCCTGGATCTTGAACACGAAGCCGGTCATCTTCGGCTCGGTCGGCGAGACGGCGCGGATGTCGGCGTCCTGGCCGCGCGGCGGCGGCGCCACCTCGGCGAGCCCGTCGATCAGGTCGCGCACGCCGAAATTGCGCAAGGCGCTGCCGAAGAACACCGGGGTCAGGTGGCCCTCGCGAAAAGCCTCGAGGTCGAACGGCTTGCAGCCGCCCTCGGCGAGTTCCGCCTCCTCGCGCCAGGTCGCGGCGTCACCGGCTTCCGGCAGCAGGGTGTCGAAGAGCGGGTCGTCGAGGCCCGACACCGGCACCGTGCCGGCATCGTCCGCCGCGTCGAGCCGGCGCACCCGGCGGCGCAGCAGGTCGTAGGTGCCGGCGAAGCTCCGGCCACGCCCGATCGGCCAGGTCACCGGCGCGACGTCGAGGGCGAGCGTCTTCTCGATCTCGTCGAGGAGATCGAAGGGGTCGCGGGATTCCCGGTCGAGCTTGTTGACGAAGGTGACGATCGGGATGTCGCGCAGGCGGCAGACCTCGAACAGCTTGCGGGTGCGTGCCTCGATGCCCTTGGCCGCGTCGATCACCATCACGGCGGAATCGACGGCGGTCAGCGTCCGGTAGGTGTCCTCCGAGAAGTCCTCGTGGCCGGGCGTGTCGAGCAGGTTGAAGACGCAGTCGCCGTACTCGAAGGTCATCACCGAGGTGACGACCGAGATGCCGCGCTCCTTCTCGATGCCCATCCAGTCCGAGCGGGTCGAGACGCGGTTGCGCTTGGCCTTGACCTCGCCGGCGAGCTGGATCGCGCCGCCGAACAGCAGGAGCTTCTCGGTCAGCGTGGTCTTGCCGGCATCCGGGTGCGAGATGATCGCGAAGGTGCGGCGCCGGGCGACCGGATCGGCGGGAGCGCGCGGGGCGTCTGTCTGCATCAGCATGGGAGGTGTCTAGCCCGGACCCGGGTTTCTGTCGCGGGTCCGCCAGGGGCCCGGTCGTCGGTGAGGAGATACCCCGATATGGGGAGGCGCGGGCACCGCGTCAGCGCCCGCGCCGCCTCTCTAGCCCGAGCCGGCGCCGGAGGGCCAGAGGGACGCCTCTCAGCCGCGGCCGATGAACGGCATCTTGGTCGCCATGACGGTCATGAACTGCACGTTGGCGTCGAGGGGGAGGCTCGCCATGTAGACCACCGCGTCGGCGACGTGCTTGGCGTCCATGGTCGGCTCCGGCCGGGTCGAGCCGTCGGGCTGGGGCACGCCGGCTTGCATGCGCGCGGTCATGTCGGTGGCGGCATTGCCGATATCGACCTGGCCGCAGGCGATGTCGTGGGCGCGCCCGTCGAGCGAGGTCGAGCGGGTGAGGCCGGTGATGGCGTGCTTGGTGGCGGTGTAGGGCGCCGAGAACGGCCGCGGCACGTGGGCCGAGATCGAGCCGTTGTTGATGATGCGCCCGCCGCGCGGCTGCTGCTTCTTCATCAGCCGGAACGCGCCCTGGGTGCACAGGAAGGCGCCGGTGAGGTTGGTGTCGACCACCGCCTTCCAGGTCGCGACCGGCAGTTCGTCGAGCTCGACCGGCGGCGCGCCGATGCCGGCATTGTTGAACAGCACGTCGAGGCGGCCGAACGTCTCCTCGACGCGGGCGAAGAGCGCGCCCACCGAGGCCTCGTCGCCGATATCGGTCGGCTGCGCGAGCGCGCGCCGGCCCTTGGCCTCGATCTCGGCGGCGACCGCCTGCAGCGGCTCGGGACGGCGCCCCGACAGGACCACGTCGTAGCCGGCGTCTGCCAGCCCGAGCGCCACCGCGCGGCCCACCCCCGAACCGGCCCCGGTCACCAGCGCGACCTTCTGCGTGCTCATCGGCCCTCTCCTCCCCCTGTCGTTGATCGTTGCGGCGCTTCGCGCTGTCCGGTCGTTGATGGTTCGCGGCGCTTCGCGCCGTTCGCAAGGCCCGGCATACACGAGCCCGAAAGCCCCTCCAACCGCCGCACGCACCATGAACCGCAATGCCCCGGTTGCCAGCACCGTCCCACCCGGCTATGGAAGCGCCAGCCGCGCATTGGGGCGTCGCCAAGCGGTAAGGCAGCGGTTTTTGGTACCGCCATTCCCAGGTTCGAATCCTGGCGCCCCAGCCATTTCCCCGCTAAAGTATTGATAAGGCTCATGTTCGGGTCATCCGCCGCAGCGGATTGGCCGCGTTGTTACAATCCGCTGCTACAATCGCCGCGAGGGCGGCGTGGAGCAGCATGGCCCGCCTCACCAATGTCATTCGCCGCGCCGGCATCTTCCACTTCCGGCGCTTTGTCCCAGCTGGCTTGCGTGTGCGTCTCCAGCGACGTGAACTCGTCCGCTCGCTTGAGACAACGGTTCCGTCGGCTGCCAAGCTTCGAGCTGATCTGCTATACCGAGCATCCGAACGTCTTTTTGCCGCGGCCTCAGCGATGCTTCCAGAGGACCAGCTTTCGCGTTTAGTTCAATATTTCTACAGTATGGTCCTTGAGATTGACAATCACCGGCGCTTGGTTGGGGGGATTCTGTCCGATGAGGACCACGCCTATCAAATATCTTACCTCGAAGAACTCATTGTGAGGCATCGCGATGCGCTCTCCCGAAACGACTTCCGAGAAGTAGATTTTGCAACTAATATAGTCATGAGAAGGCAGGGGATTGATAAGGAAAATCTGAAACATGGGGAACATAATCAGATTAGACAAGCCATCTTACGCGCAGGAATAGATCTTGCTCAGGATCCTCGTGCTCGTTATAATGGTGACTTCACATATGAGCCAAAAGACAAGCTTCTCCGCACAACATTGGACACGCTACCGCCTGGGCCAATCTGTACCATCGAAGACAGCATTTCCACAATAACAGTGTTCTCGGAGGCCTTGCCGGCCGTCACTCAGGTGCAGGCCGCGTCGAAAATTCAACCAAATCCGTTACCGGCCGCGCCTCCCTTATCTGTCGTGAGTCGAGAATTCCGACGCGACCAGCAAGTCACAAAGACGTGGGATGCTCAGACGGCGAGTCAGGCCGGCGCCACGTACCGGCTCTTCATAGAAGTCTCCGGAGATCAACCACTCTCAGTCTACGGGCGGCCTGATGCGGATCGCTTCCGCAAACACGTGTCGTTGCTGCCCTTTGATTACAGCAAGGCCGTGCAATACCGTGGTCTCAACGTGCTGCAAATAGTCGAAAAGGCCGAGGCCGAGGCGGCGACGCGCCCGGTCACACGCCTCAACCAACGCACCGTCAAGCGGCATTTTTCCGCCCTCTCAGCACTGTGGTCCTCGGCGCTATCAGCCGGCGCAGTCAAAGAAAACATCTTTTCAGGCTTCCGATTCGTTGCAGCCAAGCGGGCTAAGGATCAGCGTCCGATGTGGACGCGAGGCGAGCTAAAGCAGCTGCTCTCAACGCCGGTATGGTCAGGCTGCAAATCAGATGCGCGACGCGGAGATCCAGGATTACTCGTGCTACGCGACGAGTACTACTGGATTCCGCTGATCGGTATCTTCCCTGGAATGCGCCAAGAAGAAATTTGCCAGCTGCACGTTGAGGACATTCGCAAAGAAACAGGCATCACCTTCTTTGACCTCAACGAGCGCCCACCAAGGAAGCTCAAGAATGCAACCGCGGTGCGCCGGGTCCCTATTCACAAAGACCTGGTTCGCCTGGGCCTACTAGATCATGTCGCGGCATGTCGGCACGCCGGGGAAACGCTGCTCTTTCCAAACCTTACCCGCGGTGCGGCCGACGCTCGACTGGGTCATGCCTTCTCGAAATGGTTCACACGATACCGCCGAGAGAAAAATATGTATCAGTCCGGCCTCGACTTTCATACACTCCGCCATACCGCTTCGACACTTATGCACCAGGCCGGTGTCGCAGATTCCGTCGTTGATCACGTCACTGGGCACACTACCCCTGGGGAGACCAGCCGTTACACCAAAGGATCGACCCTCGCACAGCTGCAGAATGCAATTAACCGCATCGACCTAGACTTTGATCTTACTACCCTCGCAGCTGCGGAAGGGCTACAGGTCACCACAGGTCCAGGCCGCAAGCCGCATCCGAGCACGCGAATCAAAGGGGCAGCACGAAACCCAGCCCGAAAAAATTGCAAACGCTAATAGACCTTCATCACATCGTACTTCTAGTAACCAGGTAATCTGACTATATCCAAGGCACGCCAGCCCCTTATGGGCTCCGCGCCTCTGACGCTAACCAGGCGAACATGGGGCCTCCGGATCAAACGCTGAAGGGCATCGGCATACAAGGGCGTCTCGGACTGCCGAGTTGCTCAGGAGCGAGGACCGGGTAGCCCCGAACCTCCAGACGACCGCCTACTCCAAGGGTCCAGAGAGTAGGCATCCGTCCGCGTTGGCCGCCGGGATGGCGGGAAGCGGTGAGTAAAGGCCGACAGCCCAACCCCAGCCTGCCTGTCACAAGGTTTCACCTCCGGCCCCGGCTCCGACGGCCTCCAATCTGGAGACCGAAGCGAGCACCAGCTTCTGCCGGGTCACCGGCGAAGCTGTGCCCTGCGGGCCCAACAGCCCACTCGGGCCTCTCCCCTACGGTGAGCAATGCCAGACAACCCATCTATCAGCAGATGCATCGGCAGGGATTGCCGCTAGAGGACCGGCGGCATCAGGCCCACCTCATCAGCAACTGCCGGAGCAAGCTTGTCTACCTGGGCGAAGGTTTCGGCCCACCGCCGTCTGGTGACCGCTGTCGTCCCGCCTAGTCCCGCCTAATATGCATAACTACCTGGCACTAATGATCTTTCTTGGGAGCCGCTCCGTTTTCCGACAGAGCGGCTCCGCTTTCCATCCAGCTCAGATCGCGAGCGTGTTGAGCAACTCCGTCTTCATCCGTTCGAATTCCTCTCGCTCCGCGGTCTCACGAGCCTGCCGGGTCAGTTCAACCCACATGTCCAGGTAATCCGTCGAGAAGAGCACGTTCGGGTCCGTCTCGCCCTGCTCAAGGTAGGAAGGTGGTATGCCGCACGCAGCCCGCAGAGCCGCGGCATTCTTTGCGTCAAGGACGCGGCTCACTCCGAACCGCTTCGTCTTCACCACCCCCTGCGATCGAAGCTTCAGCCGAGTCGCAGTCTGAATCGGCACCGGCACTCGGGAGGCCGCCGGATCGATGAGCCGCCGTTCCTTCGGCGCCACGATCCCCTTCATCATGTACCGGAACAAACGCCACTGCGCCGTTACGTCCCGGTCATGCCGGTGCAGCAGCCGTACCGCCCGCATGCCCAGCCGCCAGTGTACGTCGCGGCCGGTTATGGTCTGCACCGCCAACTCGACCTGCTTGCGCAGCCAAGGCTTGTCAGCCTTCGGCATCGACATGAGGATATGGCTATGCAGCCCATGCATTTTTCCGTTCTCGATGACCCATATCAGGAGGTTCGGCTTCCCATGTTTCCGGCAGGCCTTTCGTAGCAGCTCAAGGTACCGCTTATTCGCCTTTGCGACCTTCTTGGGCTCCGTCACTCCGACCCGCGACCACGTGATCGTCAGGAAGGTATTTAGGACGCGTCCGTGGTAGTTCGAAAGCTCAATCGCCCCGTAGCCCTGTCGGAACTGTTTCGTCGACAAAGCCTGCGTCGCGCCCCGAGTTTCGACAGCGCGGTCTTGTTCCGGGGGTTCGCAGCCAAAGACGGCTTGGTGCCGAAGCACCTCCGGATCCTCGCTGATCCCGCTCACCCAATTCAGTTGACCAATATCCTCCAGCTCCAGCCCGCTTTCACGCATGAAGCGCAGCCGCTCACCGAGATCCTGTATGCCGTCGAAGAAGGCCTGCCGAGGATCCCTGCCTTCGTCCGTGCCGAGAGTCTCAGCCTGCTTCTGCAGCTTGTTGCTGCGACGTCGCGCCGCAGCCTTCGCCTTTAATTGCTCCGCCCTGGCCAGCATCGCCGGCTCACCGGCCTTACGCTCCGCCTCGATCTCCTCCCGGCTCTGGAAGTAGATACCCGCGGCATAAAAACCCTTCTTCACCGGCTGGGGTTTGGGCCGATAGGTCATGAGGATGACCCCCGGCATATCCTCGCGTAGATGCGCCAACTCAGCTTCCCATTTTCGCATGTAGCTGGCCTTGAAGGAATCCATGTCGGCGCAGCATAACTCTATTATTTGATCGGGAGCCTGCTGGCCACTGTACGCAACCAGGAGTCAAAAAGGTCTCTGTGAGTAGTCATCGGCGCACGTTCGTTCTTGCTTGAATGAAAGTTGCTTTTAGAATTGCTATTAAATATCATCTCCGTTTGTGGCTCGGACAATGCTATTGACGAGATCGCTATGGGCCTCGTTTAATCGCCCTGATCCGTCCTTCGATTTGCGATTTCCGTACTTAGCGTCAAATTTCTCGCACGTGGGGGGGAAAGTCGCTCGGTTTGAGTAGGCTGACTTCCGTGCGGCGGGGCTTCGAAGCGGGCTTGCCGGCTCCCTTCGACCTGCGGCGCGGTGCCAACCGTGCTGCCTCGTCTCGTTCGAACGTCTTGACGCGACTTAGAGCGACTTGGCTTTCAAACGAATCGTCTGCCACTAAATGAACGATTCTCCTATATTGGGGGCAAGTCGTTGGAAAGCCATCAAAAGCCAGCGCGGCGCAGATTTCATCAACGCTACCAGCCAGATTAATATCTCCGACGCGTCGCGGATACTGGTGCCATTTACATACTCTCTTCAGCTCTTGCAGATCTTTTGCTCGCTGTCGATCAAATTCCTCTCGCCCCTCAATCAGCAAATCGTCGAATGATTGTGGGTCATAGTTCGCCGTGATGTGGCCGAACGGGTCGCATCCGAAGCAGCGACACGGAGTGCTTAGAACTTGCAGCACTTGGCATTTGAGAGGTAGATTGAGGGCATCCTGAGCGAGGGAAGATCCGGCAGGTTCGGCCGAATTTGAAGTGGCTTGCGCGTCACTGGGCTTGTCGGTCGACATTGGTCAACTCGGTGTAGAAGCCCTCTCGGATCCGGGGCTCCTACTGATTCCGGACCATCGCGTGTTCAACAGATGCGAGAGACGGCTGGAGCGTTTGCTCAAGGCGCAGATTCGTTGAAGTGCCGACCGCAACTCTTCCTCCGTCCGCCTCGCAGCGGCCGTGGTGGCTCTGCCACTTCCTGCGGCAACACGAACAGTTCGCTTAGCGGCACTTTCAACGCCGCTGCCACGCGATCCAGAAGGTCGCCGCTCGGGTTCTCGGTCGCCCGTTCCAAGCCGCCGAGGTAGGCCCGATCCACGCTCGCGTCGGCTGCCAAGCGCTCCTGACTTACGCCAGCCGCCACGCGCACTCGCCGCAGATTCCATGCCACCAGGGCTCGCCCGTTCATCATCACGAACAGGCACCACTGTGAGGGCTATCTAACCACTGGCTATAGCCACACCTTAGGGCAACGCTTCAGCAACTGCGGGCTGGTTCGCGCGAATCTCAAGCCAGCCCGTTGAGGGAAGCGCCATGCCCGAGAACCGTCCCGAGAACATCATCAACCGAGTGAAGGCTCGCTACGCCACCAACGCTGCCAGCCCTGACGGAGCCCGCACGCGGCGAGCTGCCGCCGTGGGCACCATCATCGGCGTCGTCCTTCTGGGCGGCTATCGTCTCGTTCACAGGGCCAGCAGCACTGAATCCGGACCTGCCGCAACTGCCGCTGAAGCAAGCTTCGTCCATGGCCAGCTTCCCGCCTGCGATGCTCCGATCGCCCGGGATTTGCTCAAGCAAGGCGTAGAGACCAACCCTTCACCGCTCCTTGGACCAGTGAAGGTTCATAAAGTCGGTGCTATCACCGATTACATGGCCATGGTTCTAAATTTAGCCAACGCATCTGGAGCGAAGCTGGACCCAAATCCTGATACCAACATGCTCGCAGTTCGTGCTAACCTAAACAATCGACGCAGCTGTGCCGCGCAGCTATTCACCTCAAAGGGCCTGCATATCTACAATTACAGCATCGTCTGGACATCTGATGCCAAGGATGAGATATTTCTGCAAGCCGAATTGGGCGAATGACATCAGCATTCATTGTCGATATGATTCTGGCCCGACTTTTCATTCCGTCAGATTTATGTCGTTCGCCCAGAAAGAAATCAAGACCCTCTGTGAAGCTTCGTCCAACAAGGATGAGGCACTGTCGTGGACAGCTGTGATGATCGCAATGCCTGTAGCCACGCGTTACAGGCCACTCGCTCGCCAACACGGCGACGCCTTCTAACTCTCATGCCAGGGTTGATGATTGTCACATCCCGATGCTCTGCAGGTAGGACGACTTTCGCTATAGGCACCAATCAGCCCTCGGCGTCTGATCTCATCCCAAGCCTGTTTGCCGAATTTGAAGGGCTGCTTGCGCAGCATGAGGCGGCTTTGACGCGGTGCGATCGGCGGGAAGCTTGGCTGCTCGCCGAACTCGACTATCCCCGAGTCAAGCTACCGCTCCGCCCGGACGGGCATGTACAGTACGCGGCAGACCTGGAAACCATTGCTTTGCATGCCCCACCTGGGCGGCAACGGTACCGCTTGCAGCAGGTCCTGATTCGGCGACAAGATGCTTGGAACCGTGGCGTCCAAGCCTCCGGTCTCGCTCGTGCGCGTGAACGTGAAGCCGCGTTTGATGCAGCTGTTCGTGCTACAGCCGCTAGACTGATTGCCACGCCAGCCCGAACGTTATCAGACCTGCGCCTCAAACTCCTAACGCTGCTGGCAACTCAGGAGCCGGGCGACGCATTCTGTGACAGCTCACCCTGGCGCGAACTCCATCTCCTCCTCTCTGATTTAGATCGACTTCGTCTCGAGCGATGATCACCGGGCTGGTGAGGAAGCAAGGGGCCCGCATACGAAAAAATCAAAGTCGGCGGCAGGCTCGGAAACGCTGTGGTGTCAGCGCGCATTCGCCATTTCCAGAGATTCACAGCCGACACTATATCAATTACCCCAGCTTCACAGATCCGTCCCGTAGCTCCAGTGGTCTGCAGCTCTCTGCTGTCGCTCTCTCCATCAGCCCCGAGCAGTCCGGACGCGGATGGGTATGGAGAGCGATCTGTACCGGCAATCTCGATACCGTAGCTATATCTCTCTCCAGCCGAGGGATAGGCCAGGGACGACGACAATCCGGCGGATGCTCCTGCACCTCTGCTCAGCCCCGACAGTCCGTCAGCAACTCCCTATGGTACGCTGCCGGCAACAATGTCTGCCCCCTGGGTGGTTGCCGCTGCCACCCCCGGCCCTCACGGCCCAGTCGCCACGAGACAGCACCCTTCGTTCGTCTCTCCTGGGAGCCGCATGCCGCAGGACAGTTGCACACACCTTCCCAGCCGATCCCGCATCATGTCTGCCATAGCGATCGGCTTCGGCGCTGAATGGCTCATGCGCCCCGCACCCGAGATTCATCCACTCAGGCGCATTTTGGCTCCCGGCAACCTCCATCGCGGAGGCTTCCGATCACAACTAGTCAGCCGCTCACCGACTTTGGAAATCGCAGTCCGTCGTCCGCAGTCCGCAGTCCGCACGCTCGTTCGATCCTTTCATGAAATCAGTAGCTTAGAGATACCAGTTTCCGCTTCTCCCTTTCTAGGTTCCGTTTCTGCCCCGGCCCAACCGGCGATGGCGAGATGGACACCTTCATCCCCTCCAGTACCCGCAGGAGATCCCCTCTGATCATTGCTCAGGCCCCCTCCCCCGCCATCCTTGACCGCGCCCGCGGTGCCCTCCTCGGTCTCGTTGTCGGCGACGCCCTCGGCACCACCCTCGAGTTCACCGAACGGGACAGCCAGCCTCTTCATACCGAGATGACTGGGGGCGGTCCCTTCAACCTCGCCGGAGGTGATTGGACCGACGACACCGCAGTGGCACTCGCGCTCGCCGACACCCTCATCACCCGTCAGGGCTTCGATCCACATGACCTCGCCACCCGCTTCGTCTCTTGGTGGCAACAAGGTGCCTACAGCTGCACCGGCACCTGTTTCGACATAGGCATCACCACTCGTGAAGCCCTCGCCCGCTTCGTTCAGACCCAGGAGCCCTACGCGGGCTCCACGGATCCGCGCAGCGCCGGCAACGGCTCCCTCATGCGCCTGGCGCCCGTTACCCTCTTCGCCCTTCACGATGCCGGCCTTGCCGACCAGGTTGCCCGCGACCAGAGCCGGGTGACCCATGCGGCCCCGCAGGCGGTGGAAGCCTGCGCCTTCTTCGTCCAAGTCCTGCGCGACGCCATCCAACACCGGTCCGATGTGCTTCGCCTCCGCATTTGGGCCAGCGACGCTGCCGTCGCCGCGATCGCCGCCGGCTCCTGGCGGCAGAAGTCTCGCGATGAGATCCGTTCATCTGGCTACGTTGTCGATACGCTGGAAGCCGCTCTCTGGGCCGTTGGCACCACTTCCAGTTTCGAGGACGCACTTGTTCTGGCAGTCAATCTCGCCGACGATGCCGATACCGTCGGCGCCGTTACCGGCCAGCTCGCCGGCGCTCTCTGCGGTGCCGCTGCCATCCCGGAGCGCTGGCTTCATCCACTCGCTTCGCGCACCCAAATAGCCGAAACGGCGGCGAAGCTCCTGTCGGCCAACCCGGGACAGTCGGGCTGACGCGAAGGACCGAAAGCGCCAGTTACGGACCTCCGGTCCTGTTCGTCCGAATGGCCGCTCGCAGCGCGGCACCGGAGATTCAAGCTTCGTCGGTTGCGCTACAGCCTCCGCGCTAAGCCGCGCAAGATTGGCGCGTGGAGTGCTGCGTATTCAATGAATGAGCGTACGTTCAGAACTGCACGCCCGGGGGCAGCGCGCCGTCGACGTCGGTTATAGCGGCTTTGCCTCCCGGGCCGGGGTTCCGCTCACGCGTGATCGGCGACCAAGGCCCGCGTGTCCTCCAGAGCCTGTGCGAAGCGGGAGACGACCTCGTCGACCTCGTCCTCGGTGATGATCATCGGCGGGCAGAAAGCGATCGTGTCCTGGATCGCCCGGACAATCAGGCCGTGCTCCTGTGCGCGCTCGAACAGGTGGAACGCGGCTCGCCCGGGCGGGTCGAACTTGCGCTTCGATGCCTTGTCGGCGACGAGCTCGACGGCAGCAATCAGCCCGACGCCGCGGACCTCACCGACGAGCGGGTGGTCGGCGAAGGGGGCGAGCCGCTCCTGCAGCCGGGCGCCGGAGCGGGCGGCGTTCGCGACGAGGCCGCGCTCCTCGATGATCGCCAGGTTCTCGAGCGCCACTGCGGTCGCCACCGGGTGGCCGCTCCCGGTGAAGCCGTGGCCGAAATTGCCTAGGGCTTCGGTGTGGTCGGCGAGCTCCTGGTAGACCGCGTCGCTGGACAGGACCGCGGCGAGGGGCTGGTAGGACGACGTGATCTGCTTGGAGACCACCATCAGGTCGGGGCGGATGCCGTAATGCTCGCAGGCGAACAGCGTAGGGGTGGAAGTGATAGGCGACGTCGCGCGCCTGGAGCGAGTTCGGCAGGAGAGTCATCGGGGGCGTTCTCTGAGAGGCGAGGCGGCAGTCAGCCGGCCGTGTAGACTGTGCGGGCCTGCTCGGGCGTGATGAACCCGTCGAGGAGGTCGTCGCGGACCCGCTCCGGATCGCGCGCCTCCGGCGGCCCCCAGCCACCGCCGGCCGGGGAGCTGATGCGGATGCGGTCGCCGGGGGCGATCGGCACGTTGGCGAACTTGCTCGGCGAGACCTTGCCGAACGCTTGCGTGACGGTGAGCCACTCCTCGGTGCCGGCCCGCATCATGAGGAGTTCCGCCTTCGCGCCTTCGTGCCCGCCATGGAGGCCCCAGGGGCTGACCTTCTGGCGGTCGCTCATGTAGCTGAAGGTCATCGGCGTGCCGGTGCTGCGCACGGTCTTCGAGAGGGCGAGGCCGCCCCGGAAGGTGCCGGGCCCCCCCGAGCCGTCGACGAGGCGGAACTCCTCGATGTGCCAGGGGAAGCGGTACTCGAACACCTCGACCGGGATGTGCGGGCAATTGCCGTTGATGCCGCCGACCGCGTCGTTGCCGTCGGCGAAGCTGCGCCCGCCCCAGCCGACCGGGGTGAGGTCGTAGCAGCAGAAGAACTCTCCGGTCGCTGGGTCGGTGCCGCCGAACAGGAAGTTGCTGTGCGTCGCCCCGTCGGTCGCCGCCGAGCGCTCCTTCAGGCCGGGCGCCAGCGCGCCCATCACGCAATTGGCGATCCGGCAATGGGTCTCGGTGTTGCCGCCGACCGAGGGGCCGGGGAAGTTCACGTTCACCACCGTGCCGGGCGGGGCGAGCACCCGGATCGGCCGGAAGCAGCCGGAATTCTTCGGGATCGTCGAATCGGTGAGCTGGAGCACCGCGTTGTAGGCCGCCCCGTAGGCGACCCCGAGGGTGCCGTTGATCGGCCCCTTCGCCTGGGGCGAGGAGCCGTGGTAATCAACGACGAGGTCGGAGCCCGCCACCGTCACCTCAGCCCGGATGGTGAAGGCCCGGTCCTCGATGCCGTCATCCTCCATGCAATCCGTGAAGACGTAGCGGCCGTTCGGGATCTTCTCGATCTCGGCCCGCATCCGGCGCTCGGAATAGTCCATCAGCGCTGCGACGTGCTCGCGGAAGGCTTCCACCCCGTGCTTGCGCACGAGGTCGGCCATGCGGCGCTCGCCGAGATCGGTGGCGGCGATGAGGGCGCGGAAGTCGCCGTAATTGTAGCGCGGCGTGCGGACATTCGCGAGCATCAGGCGCCAGACGTCGTCGACGTCGCGGCCCGCCCGCTTGATCTTGACCGGCGGCACCCGCAGGCCCTCGTGGAAGACCTCCGTCGCCTCGCCCGCAAAGCCCGCCGGCGCCATGCCGCCGACCTCGCAGACATGGCCGATCGCGACCGAGAAGCCGATCAGGCTGCCCTCGACGAAGACCGGCTTGAAGAAGGTGTGCTCGGGCGTGTGCAGGCCGCCCCGGTAGGGGTCGTTGTGGACGAGGACGTCGCCCTCCTCCAGGTCGGCGAGCGCGATCTCCTGCACGCAGGAGCGCAGGAGGAGCGGCATGCCGCCGATCATCGAGGGGCAGAAATCGCCGGTGGCGACGAGCTCGCCCGTCGGCAGGGCGAGGCCGCAGGTGAAGTCGAGGGACTCCGAAAAGATCGTCGAGTAGGAGGTGCGCATCAGCGTCACCCCCATGTCGCGGCAGATCGAGACCAGGATGCCGCCGACGATGTTGAGCGAGACCATGTCCATGGCGGGAGCTCCGGAGCTTCAGGCGGTGATCAGGAGGTTGCCGGTGCGGTCGACCGTCAGGCTCTTGCCGGGATCGAGCACCGTGACCGAGGCGGCCTCTTCGACCAGCGCCGGCCCGGTGAGCGCGTGGCCGGCCCGCAGGTCGTCGCGGGCATAGACCGGGGTGTCGGCAAAGCCCTCGCCGAACCAGACCGGGCGCCGCCCACGCGGCAGAGCCGGGCCGTCGGCCTCCGGGATCGCCGGGAAGTCGAGGTCGCCGGTGCGGGCGGTACCGGTGACCAGGAAGTTGACCATCTCCATCGGGTCGTCGAGGCGGAAGCCGAACCGGGCCTCGTGCTGGGCGTGGAAGGTCGCCAGCAGCACGGCGACCTCGTCGTCGGTGAAGGAATCGGCCTCGGTCGGGATCTCGAGCTCGTAGTTCTGGCCGAGATATCGCATCTCGACGCTGCGCCGGATCGCGACCTCCGGATGGCCTTGCGCGGCGAGCTCGGCCCGGCACTCGGCGACGAGGTCGCCCATCGCGGCCGCGGCGCGGACGTGGTCGAAGGCCCGGGAGGTGAGCTGCACCGTGCGGGCCCGGTCGACGCGGGCATCCGCCATTGTGAAGCCGAAGGCGGAGAACTGGCCGGGAAAGTTCGGCACGAGACCGCGGGGGATCGCGGCCTCGCTCATCAGATCGCCGACATGCGGCGGGCCGGCGCCGCCGAAGGCGACGAGGACGAAGTCGCGCGGGTCGAGACCCTGCTCGGTCAGCACCGTGTGCAGCGCGCCCACCATGTTGTTGTTGGCGATCCGCACGATGGCGAGCGCCGCCTGCTCGACCGAGAGGCCGAGCGCCTCGCCGATCGGCGCAATTGCCGCGCGGGCGGCTTGCGGATCGAGCGCCATGGCGCCGCCGAGGAAGTTGCCGGCGCCGATGCGGCCGAGCACGACATTGGCGTCGGTGACGGTGGGCAGGCGGCCGCCCCGGCCGTAGCAGGCCGGCCCCGGATCGGCCCCGGCGCTCTCGGGGCCGACCACCAGCATGCCCCCGGCATCGATCCGGGCGATCGAGCCGCCGCCGGCGCCGATGGTGCGGATGTCGATCATCGGGACCTGGATCGGCCGGCCCCAGGAGATCTCAAAATCGGTGGTGAACTTCTCCTGCCCGTCCACCACCGTCGACACGTCGGTCGAGGTGCCGCCCATGTCGAGGGTGACGAGGTTCGGCAGGCCGAGGTGGGCTGCGACGCGCTTGGCGGCGATGACCCCGCCGGTGGGACCGGAGACGGCGATCTGGATCGGCTGCGCAACGGCGGCGTCGAGGCTCATCTCGCCGCCATTCGAGCGCATCACCACGATGCCCGCCGCGACGCCCTGCGCGTCGAGTTGCCGGCGCATCGCCCCAAGCTGGCGGCCGACCACCGGCTTGATGAAGGCGTCGCAGATCGTGGTCGAGGCGCGGAAATGCTCCTTCCACTTCGGCAGCACCTCGTAGGAGATCGAGACCGGCAGGCCGGGCAGCCGCTCGGCGAAGATCGCCTTGATCCGCCGCTCGTGCTCGGGCGCGAGGTAGGAATGCAGCAGCACCACCGCGACCGCCTCGACCGGGCCCTCGTCCTTCAGTCTCTCGGCCAGCTCGATCACCGCCGCCTCGTCGAGGGGCTGGAGCACCGATCCATCGGCGCCGATCCGCTCGTCGACCTCGTAGGCGTCGCGGCGCTTCACGAACGGCTTCGGCTTGACCCAGGCGAGGTCGTAATGATGGCGCCGGTTGCCGCGACCGATGAACGGCACGTCGCGAAAGCCGCGGGTCGTCACGTAGGCGACCCGGGCGCCCTTGCCCTCGAGGAGCGCGTTCGTCGCCACCGTGGTGCCGAGCCGGATCGCCCGGATCGCCGGGATGTCACCGAAGGCGCGCAAGCCCGTCATGATGCCCTGGATCGGGTCCTGGGGCGTCGAGAGGTTCTTCCACGCCCGGAGCGCCCGGCCGGATTCGTCGTAAGCGACGAAGTCCGTGAAGGTGCCGCCGATGTCGATGCCGAGCCGATAGGTCATGGGGACGTCCTCCCGTCGTCAGGCGGTGCGTGGTCAGGCGTGGATCGAGGCGTAGTCGACCGGGGTCGCGTGCCAGCCGGCGGCGCGCTTGTCCCAGAAGGTGTCGTGCAGGCGCCGGAAGACCGGCCCGGGCCGGTCGTTGCCCATGATCCGCCCGTCGATGCGCGAGGCCGGCATGATCCCGCCGGCGGTGGTGACGAGCAGGATCTCGTCGGCGTCGCGCAGCTCCGCCACGGTGACGGGCCGGACCGCGACGGCGAGATCCATCTCGCGGGCGAGCTCGATCACCGACTGGCGCGTCAGCCCTTCGAGCACGCCGGCATCCGGGGTTGCGAGCCGTCCGTCGGCGACGACGAACAGGTTGAAGCCCGGGCCTTCGGTGACGTGGCCGTCCTCGTCGAGGAGGACGCAGAAATCGGCGCCGCGGTCGTGCGCCTCGAACTGGCCGCGGGTCAGGTCGGCCCAGTGGAAGTTCTTCGCCCGGGGGTCGACCGAGCGGGCCGGGATGCGCTGGGTCTCGGCGACCACCAGATGGGCGCCGCGTTCCATCACGTCGGGCCGGACGAGGGAGATCCACGGCAGGGCGAAGGCCGCCAGATAGTTGCGGGCATGGGCCGGGTGATAGGGCTGATCGGCGGGCGGGCGCCCGCGCAGGCAATCCATCGCCACGTAGGCGTCGCGCAACCCCGCGAGCGCGACGCAGCGGTGCAGCACCCGCTCGATTGCCGCGTCGTCCTCCGGGGGCTTGAGCCGGAAGGTCTCCATCGAGGCGCGGAAGCGCCGGATATGGTCGTCGAGCCGGAAGAAGGCGCCGTCGCGCACCCCGACCACGTCGTAGGTCACGTCGGAGCGGCGATAGCCCCAGTCGGTGATCGGGATCGCGGCTTCAGCGATCGGCATGAAGCGGCCGTCGATGTAGGCGGCGCCGGCCGCCCAGGGCGTCGGGGTCTGCGTGGAAGACGTCTCGGGCACGGGCGTTCTCCGGGCTGTCACGATGCCGCCTTCGGCCGGGGGCTCAGGCCTTCCGGGGCGGCGGGGGCGGGCCGGCCCGATTGCAGGACGAGTTCCCGCCCGCGGCTGAGGCCGTTCGGGCGGAAGATCAGGATTAGCGCCATGACGAGGCCGAGCCCGATCTCCTGGCTGCCAGCGGGCAGAGCCAGGGAGGTCCCGCCGACGGCGACCCCGCGTTCGAGGAGGCGCAGCACCTCGACCACAGCCGTCACCGCGACGACGCCGGCGACGGCGCCGGTGAGGCTCGCCTGGCCGCCGACTACCAGCATGGCGATCGTGATGAAGGACAGGCTGAGATAGAACGGGTCGACCGTCAGGATGCCGAGGAACTGGGCGTAGAGCCCGCCGCCCATGCCGGTGATCGCCGCGCTGAGCACGAAGGCGACGAGCCGCATCCGCACCACCTTCACGGCGGAGGCGCTCGCCGCGACCTCGTCGTCGCGGGAGGCCCGCAGCATCAGGCCGAAGCGCGAGACCTGGAACCCGTAGGCCGCCAGGATCGCCAGCCCCGAAAAGGCATAGGCGGTCCACGGGCCGACCACCGTCGGGATGCCGACGATCGAGCTGACCCCGGCGGTGACCGAATCCCAGTTGGCGTAGACGCTGTTGACGATGATGAGGAAGGCGAAGGTGGCGATCGAGGCCGCGGTCCCCGACAGCCGCATGATCGCGAGGCCGAGCCCGAAGGCGACGAGAGCCGGCAGCAGGATCGCCCCCAGGATCGCGACCCAGAACGGGAGCTGGTTCTCCTGGAGCAAAGCCGGCAGGCCCTGGAGCATGATCTGCTTGAACGACGGCTCGGCGGTGGCCCAGGCCGCCGCATAGGCGCCGATGCACATGAATCCGACCTGGCCGAAGGAGATGATGCCGGAATTGCCGATGAAGACGAACAATCCGACGACGACGACGACCCGGATGAACATCTCGGTCAGGGTCACCTGCACGGCGTCGCCGCCGACGAGGCTCAAAGCGGCGATGAGCCCGAGGCAGAGGATCAGCAGCAGAGGCGTCTGATGGCGGGCGAGAAGGCGCATCGCGGATTCCATCAGACGCGCTCGATCGTGCTGCGGGCCGGCACCAGGCCGCTCGGGCGCACCAGCAGGACCAGGATCACGAAGGCGAAGGCGAAGGCGTCGCGAAAGGCGCGCAGGTCCGGCGGCAGGTAGGCCTGGAGCATCGTGACGATGAGCCCGATGGTGAAGCCGCCGACCACGGCCCCAACGAGGCTGCCCATGCCGCCGACCACCACCGCCACGAAGGCGAACAGCGCGAGCGGCACGCCCATCGTGTGGCTGAGCGAGCCGGATTGCGTGGTGGTGAGGAGCGAGACCACGCCGGCGAGGATGCCGCTGATCGCGAAGGCGAGGCCTATCACGAGGTTGCCGCGCACGCCGAGATACTGCGCCATGCGGAAGTCCTCCGCCGCCGCCCGCATCTGGATGCCGTAAGGGGTCTTCTTGAGGAAGAGCGTCAGGCCGCCCATCAGCACGAGGGTCACCACCAGGGTGACGAGCTGGAGCATCGGCACGCGCAGGTCGCCGATCAGGATCTGGCTGTTGGCGCCACTCCACAGATCGACGGCCTTCGGCCGCGCGCCGTAGGCCATCAGCACGCCGTTCTGGATGATGTAGCTCACCGCGAAGGAGGCGATCATCAGGGAGGGCGAGGAGGCGCGGCGCAAGGGGCGGAACACCAAGGCGTCGGTGAGGAGGGCCGCCACGATCACGATCAGGCAGATCGTCGGGATCATCACCGGCCAGGGCCAGCCGCCGATGAGGAGACGCGCGGTCACATCCGCTGAGGGCACGATGAGCGCGTAGGCTCCGACCGTGATGAAATCGCCATGGGCGAAGTTGATGAGCCGCAGGATGCCGAACAGGAGCCCGATGCCGAGCGCCACCAGGGCGTAGATGCTCCCTAAGCTGACGGCATCGATGAGGTTCTGCAGGAACGAGATCACGCGCTCGCCTCCGCCGGTTGGGCCGCCCGCTCGCCGAAGCCGAAATACGCCTGACGGATCGCCTCGCCGTCCTTCAGGTCGGCGGCCCGGCCCTCGAGCTGGATGCGCCCGCCGCGCAGGACCGAGATGCGGTCGGCATGCTTGAGGATGCGGGTCGAGCTCTGCTCGTTGATGAGCAGGGTGAGGGAGGCCTGGCGGCGCAGGTCGAGCAGGATCTCGTAGATCTGGTCGATGATCTTCGGCGCCAGCCCCAGCGACGGCTCGTCGACGAGGAGCAGGCGCGGCCGGGTCATCACCGCCCGGGCCACCGCCAGCATCTGCTGCTCGCCGCCGGAGAGGCGCCCGGCCGGGCTGTGCAGCCGCTCGCCGAGGCGCGGCAGCAGCGACAGGATCCGCTCGCGATCGACCCGCGCCGCAGCCCGGTCGCCGCGCAGCTGGCCGCCGATGGCGAGGTTCTCGTCCACCGTGAGCGTTCCGAAGACGTGGCGGCCCTCCGGCACCAGGGAGATCCCGAGCCGGGCGATCTTTTCCGGCCGCTCGCCCCGGATGCTGGCGCCGTCGAGGCGGATGTCGCCGGCATGGGGCACGACGCCGCCGGCGATGGCGGCCATCGTCGTCGACTTGCCGGCGCCGTTCGGCCCGATGATGCAGACGACCTCGCCCTCGGCGACCGTGAGCGAGACGCCGCGCAAAGCCACGAGGTCGTCGTAGCGGACCTGGATGTTCTCGAGCGAGAGGAGCGGCGCCATGGCGTCAGGCCTCCATGCCCAGATAGGCGGCCATCACCGCCTCGTGGCGCTGTATCTCGTCGGGTGTCCCCTCCGCCAGGGTGCGGCCGCCGTCGAGGACGTGGATGCGTTGGCTGATGCCCATCACCACCCGCATGTTGTGCTCGATCAAGAGAACGCCGCAGGTGAAGGTCGCGGGGATCGAGGCGACGAGTTCCATCAGCTCCTCGCATTCGGCGTCGGACATGCCGGCCGCCGGCTCGTCGAGGAGCACGAAGGCCGGCGACAGGACGAGCGCCCGGGCGATGCCGAGGCGGCGCTGGTCGGTATAGGCGAGCATGCCGGCCGGGAAGCCGGCCTTGTCGGCGAGCCCGATCCAGTCGAGCATCGCCCGGGCATGCTCGCGGGCGGCGCGGAGCGACAGGCCCAGCCCCGCCCCCGTCACCTCGACGTTCTCGATCACGCTCATGTCGCGAAACAGCCGCCCGGCTTGGAAGGTGCGGGCGACGCCGCGGGCGCGGAACTCCGCCGCGCGCCAGCCCGCGGTATCGGCCTCCCCGAGCAGCACCCTCCCCTCGGTCGGACGCTGGAAGCCGGTGAGGCAGTTGACCAGGGTGGTCTTGCCGGCGCCGTTCGGGCCGATCAGCCCGAACACCTCGTGGCGGTGCAGCCTGAGGCTGACGTTCGAGATCGCCGCGAGGCCCTGGAAGCGCACCGCGAGCCCGTCCGCGGAGAGGTCCGAGGCATTGGTCAGGGAGCGGTCGACGCCCTTGACCGCCGGTTCGACGTAAGCGCGCTGCATGGAGGCCGGGTCCTTCGCGTCGGGGAGGCCGGCTACTTCTTCAGCCGGTAGAGGACGGCGTCCGGAATGGTGTCCTTGATGGTCCATTCCTCGACCGAGCTCTCCTTGCCATCGGCGTAGGAGACGACGATCATCGGCATCTTGGTCTGGATGTGGAGCTTCGGCGTGAAGGTGCGCGGGCCGAGGATCGTCGGGGCGTTGTCGGCCTTGTTGAGCTCGACCACGACCTTGGCCGCATCGGTGGTGCCGGTTGTCGTCACCGCTTTCGCCCAGAGGTCGAGATAGGCGTAGATCGGGTAGGCGTACTGGGTCGTCGGAGGCTTGCCATACTTCTTGGCGTAGGCCGCGGTCAGCTCGTTCACCGGGGCGCGCGGGTCGTCGACCGTGAGCGCCTGGACCGGCAGGTAGAAGTCCTTCAGGCCCGGCGTCGAGTTGAGCCAGTAGGTGCCGTCCATCGCGGTGGCGCTGAACACCGGCAGGTTCACCCCGGCAGCGCGCAGCTGGCGCACCGCACTCGCCGCGCCCGGATTGGTCGAGCACAGCATCACGTGATCGACGCCGCCGGTCCGGATCGCGTCGTTGAGGCGGGTGATCTGCGAGTTGATGGTCGGATCGAGACCCTTGAAGGTGTCCTGGCCGACGACCTTGCCGCCGACGGTCGGGAAGTTCCACTCGTAGCCGGCGCAGACCGACTTGTTGTACTCGATAGTCTCGTCAACCAGCATGTAGCCCTTGCGCACGCCCTTCTTGGCGTAGCCCCAGCCGGCCATCACGGCGCCTTCCAGCTGGCCGGCATTGTTCGCGGTGAAGGAATAGGGCCCGACGCCGATCACGCCGGCCTTCGGGTCCGAGGCGCCCATGAAGACCGAGACCACCCCGGCCTTCTGGGCCTGGAGCGCCGCCGGGGCACCGTAATCGTAATCGGCCGAGACCAGGAGCAGGTTGGCGCCCTGGTCGATCAGCTGCTTGCCAACCTTGGCGCCTTCGACCCGGTCGGTCTTGGTGTCGGCGGTGACGACCTTGATCGGCTTGCCGAGGAGGCCGCCCTTCTGGTTCGTCTGCTCGATCCAGAGCTGGGCCATCTTGGCGGCCTCGCCGTCATAGGCCTCCATCCAGCCGGAGAAGGCCACCGCGAGCCCAATGGTGATGCCGTCGGCCGCCGCCGGCCGTGCCCCGAGGGCGAGGGCTGTGGCCAGCACCGCGCCGATGATCCGCTTTCCCGTCATCGTTGGTCCTCCTGCCGAAGGCCGGGCGCACCGGCCGCCTCTGCTCTGCCCGCGCGTCGCCGGGGCGGGCCCGAGGCAACCGCGCCCGTCCGCGGCCCGAGGAGCCGCGGCGATACTTGTCTTCCCCATGTCCGATCCGGCCTCCGCCGGGTCTCAGCACCGACCGAAGGGCGTGGCACCCCCTCTCCCGCTTGGGAGAGAAGCGGTGTCCCTCACTGTAAAAAGCGAGTTCGGAACGTGATTTGCATTTGCGAAAATCTTATTTTTATTTGAGTGCAATACTATATGCGCAGCTACACGCCTGTCTTGTCCTTCTCCCGCCGCCGCTCCTCGCGCTCCGCCTCCCAGTCGACGCACCAGGCTGAGCAGTAGATCTTGCCGTTCGCCCGGACCGTGTCAGGCGCCTCGTTGGCCGGGTTCTCGTAGAGGAGGATGCCGCAATTCGGGCACTTGGCGTAGCTCTCGACATAGAGCCGGTTCGGCGCGAACTTCATCCCCGTGTCCTCCAGATCTGGACCGGCGACACGTCACCGGCATCAACCAGCGGCTCGCCGCGACCGGTCCGTCCGTACATCCGATGGACGAAGGCCCAGGTCGTCTCGAGGTGGTGCTGCATCGCCGCGACCGAGCGCTCGACGTGGCCGGAGGCCAGAGCCTCGACGATTGGCAGGTGGGCCAGCGCCGATTGCAGCGGCGGCTCGCGCTCGAGGTCGACGTAGGCGATGAGCATCTGCACCTCGGTGTCGATGCCCTCGTGCGCCCGCAGGGTCTGGCGATTGCCGGACAATTCGCAGATCCGCCGGTGCAGAGCCATGTCGGCCTGGTGCAACTCGGCAAGCTGCCCGGTCCGGCCCGCCGCCATCATGCGCTCGACGAGGCGCGCGAGGTCGTCGTGGTCGCTCGGGCGCATCCGCGGCAGGGCCTGGCGGATCGCGAAGGACTCGACGCAGATCCGGAACGAGAACACGTCGTCGACGTCCTGGGGGGTGAACCGGCGCAGGAAGTGGCCTCGCCTCGGCGCCGACACCAGGAAGCCGCGCTGCGCCAACCCTGAGACAGCCTCCCGCACCGGGTTGCGGCTGATGCCGAGGGTACGGGCAAGCTCCGCCTCGTTGATGCGGTCGCCCGGGCGCAGGCGACCGGAGGTCAGTGCGTTCAGCAAGTAGTGCCGCACCTGATCGGACAAGCTCAGCGCGTCGATCAGCCTCTGCACGGCGTTCGTCTCCGAAATTCGGGACATGAACGGTCTTCCTCCTGCGGGCGATTGGCACCGTGGCGGATCGAAAACCAGCTGTCTGCTTGTGTACACAACAACTGCAGACAGTGGACAATTTATAAATACATTATCAGCTGTCAATGTTAGGACTTGCGGGAAAGTTGAGCGGCGCCTGCCCACTGCATGAGCAGGCGCCTCCCTCAGGTCAGGCGTCGCGCCAGGCGGCAGCCGAGCGCTTGGTGAATTGCTCGCGGAACTGCGCGGTCGAGCGCGGCAGCAACGTGCCCTTGTCCCAGTCGAGGAGCACGCCGTAGCGGCGCACCAGGTCGATGGCGTCGAGGCGCCCGGCCCGGTACTCCTCCGCCACGTGCTCCGGATCGGTTGTGAGCCAGCCCCGGCGCTGCCCACGGATCTCGGCCCGCAGGGCCGCGGTCGCCGCCGCGTCGACCTCGTATTGGCAGAGCTCGGCGTCGATCACTCGGATCACCACGCCGTAATCCTTGGCGGCCCGCGCGACCGAGACGTAGTCGTCGGCGACGTCCTCGACGACCTTGGCCGGGTCGCGCTCCAGCGGATCGCCGAAGCCGCCGCCACCGGCGGTCGGGCGGCTGAACGTGTCGCCGGAACCGATCGGCACGTCGGAGAACACCGAGCCAAGCCATTCCGGCTCCTGCCCGGCCCGGGTGAGGGAGAGCCCGTGCGGGGTGGACGGCTGGCCCGGCGCCCAGGCCCCCACCCCCCCCCCGG
>JAEWKL010000171.1 GCA_023386115.1 Pseudomonadota bacterium | reverse complement strand
CTCTCATCCAAAAACACCTGTGAATCCGGCCGGCCCCGCCGCCCGGACATGACCCCGTTGAGCTGATGGCGTTTGGCAACCCGGCCACGCCTGTGTATGGAGCGAGTCCCATGACGCGGTATGTCTTCATCACCGGCGGCGTGGTCTCCTCGCTCGGCAAGGGCCTCGCTTCCGCCGCCCTCGCGGCCCTGCTCCAGGCCCGCGGCTACAAGGTCCGCCTGCGCAAGCTGGACCCCTACCTCAACGTCGATCCGGGCACGATGAGCCCGACGCAGCACGGCGAGGTCTTCGTCACCGACGACGGCGCCGAGACCGATCTCGATCTCGGCCATTACGAGCGCTTCACCGGCGTGCCGGCGACGCGGGCCGACAACATCACGACCGGCCGGATCTACCTCGACATCATCACCAAGGAGCGCCGGGGCGACTATCTCGGCGCCACCATCCAGGTGATCCCGCACGTCACCAACGCCATCAAGGAATTCGTCCTCGACGGCAACGACGCCTACGACTTCGTGCTGGTCGAGATCGGCGGCACCGTCGGCGACATCGAGGGCCTGCCGTTCTTCGAGGCCATCCGCCAGCTCGGCCAGGAGCTGCCGCGGGGGACCTGCGCCTACGTCCACCTGACGCTCCTGCCCTACATCCCGTCGGCCGGCGAATTGAAGACCAAGCCGACCCAGCACTCGGTGGCGGAGCTGCGCTCGATCGGCATCCAGCCCGACATCCTGCTCTGCCGCTGCGACCGCTCGATTCCCCGCGAGGAGCGCCGGAAGCTGGCGCAGTTCTGCAACGTGCGCGAGACGGCGGTGATCGAGGCGCGGGACGTCGGCACGATCTACGAGGTGCCGCTCTCCTACAAGGAGGAGGGCCTGGACCGCGAGGTGCTGGCGCATTTCGGTCTCGAGACCGGCCCCGAGCCGAAGCTCGACCGCTGGCACGACATCGTCGGCCGGATCAAGAGCCCGGAGGGCGAGGTCTCGATCGCCATCGTGGGCAAGTACACGGGCCTCAAGGACGCATACAAGTCGCTGATCGAGGCGCTGAGCCATGGCGGCATCGCCAACCGGGTCAAGGTGAACCTGGAGTGGATCGAGTCCGAGGTGTTCGAGCGCGAGGATCCGGGCCCGTTCCTGGAGGGCCTCAATGGCATCCTGGTGCCGGGCGGCTTCGGCCAGCGCGGGGCGGAGGGGAAGATCCGCGCCGCCCGCTACGCCCGCGAGCGCAAGATCCCGTATTTCGGCATCTGCTTCGGCATGCAGATGGCGGTGGTCGAGGCCACCCGGTCGCTCGCCGGCATTCCCGACGCCAACTCGACCGAGTTCGGCCCGACCCCGGAGCCGGTGGTCGGCCTCCTGACCGAATGGATGCGCGGCAACGAGCTCGAGCGCCGGGTCGCCGAGGGCGATCTCGGCGGCACGATGCGGCTCGGCTCCTACACGGCGGCGCTGGCGCCCGACTCGCAGATCGCCAGGATCTACGGCGGCACCCGCATCGCCGAGCGCCACCGCCACCGCTACGAGGTCAACATGGCCTATCGCGAGCGGCTGGAGGCCAAGGGGATGCGCTTCGCCGGCCTGTCGCCGGACGGGCTCTTGCCCGAGACCGTCGAGGTGGTGGGCCATCCCTGGTTCATCGGCGTGCAGTTCCATCCGGAGCTGAAGTCGCGTCCCTTCGAGCCGCACCCGCTGTTCCAGAGCTTCGTCGCCGCGGCGATCGAGCAGAGCCGCCTGGTCTGAGGTGGATGACCTGAGAATCGTGTCCGGACGGCACCGTCCGGACCAACATAGGTTGCTGCCGGGGCGCGAAGGCGTGCCCTGCGCCGTCGATCCCTCGCGACAGTGATACCGACCCACGGTATAGGAGCCCCGTTGAGCCGGCCCCCGGCACGAAGCGGGATCCGGTGGGGAAGAGGTGATCGGTGATGCGTGAGATACCGCTGGCGGCGATCCGGGCCCGCGCTTACGACATCTGGGAGCGCAACCACCGCCCGGACGGGTACGAGATCCAGTTCTGGCTGCTCGCCGAGCGCGAGCTGCGAGCCGAGCAGGAGAGCCGGCGCGACGCCGCCACGGAGGACCAACCCGCGGCATCCGCTCAAGCACCGTCGACTGAGACGCTCGGCGGTTAAGTGCACCTCACACAACTCCCGCTGCGCTGACGCCGCCTCAGCGAGCGACGACGGTGACCGGGAGTTTCGTGAGAGACACGCAAAATCTCCCGCCGGATCAGCGCGACGCCAGCCGGGCCCCTGCCCGCAGGAAGCGTTGCGGATCGACCGGCTCGCCGTCGATCCGGGTCTCGTAATGCAGGTGCGTGCCGGTCGAGCGGCCGGTGGAGCCGACCCGGCCGACCATCTGGCCCGCCGCCACCGCCTGGCCGGGCACCACCGTGATCGCCGACAGGTGGGCGTAGCGCGTGACGAGGCCGTGGCCGTGATCGACCTCGACCATGTTGCCGTAGCCGCCCGCGTAATCGGCCAGGGTCACCGTGCCGGCGGCGGTGGCCCGCGCCGGGGCACCGGACTCGCCGCGCAGATCGATGCCGGTATGGAGGGCGAGGCCGCGGGTGAATGGATCGGCCCGGTAGCCGAAGGTGCTGGAGAGCCCGCCATCGACCGCCATCGGCCGCCGCAGCGGCAGCGCGCCGACGATCCGCCGCAAGCTGTCGCGCTCGCCGAGGTCGCGCTGTGCCAGCAGGATGGCGTTCTCGAACGGTCCCGATCCGGCCGGCACCAGCGGGCCGCCGATGCCGCCGCTGCGAGCCGCGGCGAAGCGCCGCGCATCGAGCCCGGTTTCCGCCACCACCT
>JAEWKL010000031.1 GCA_023386115.1 Pseudomonadota bacterium | reverse complement strand
GTCCCGCTCACCGCGCCGGTGGCGTAGGCCTGCGTGATGGCGCTGCGATTCGTGCCGGCGAGGCCGCCGGCCGGCTGCCCGCCGCCGGTGACCGGGCCCGAGGCATAGGCCTGCGTGATCGTGGCGTCGCTGCTGTTGGCGCCCACCAGGCCGCCCGCGCCGGCAAACGCGCCGTTCGCCCCCAGGGCGCGGACGGCACCGGTCGCGAAGGACTGGCCGATGGTCGTGAGCGTCCCGCTGTTGAAGCCCGCGAGGCCGCCCACGCTGCTGTTGCCCGTCGCGGCACCGGTCGCGAAGGACAAAGTGATCTTGCCGCCCTGGTTGTTCGCTCCGACGAGGCCGCCGACCGCCGTCGCGCCGGTGACCGTCGCGCTCGACGAGGAGCGCACGACGATGCCGCTCTGCGCGTTGTAGCCGAGGAGGCCGCCCGCGTAGAAGTTGCTCACGCCGGCGGTGCCGCCGGTCACGGTGCCGGACGCGAAGGCGCTCTCGATGGTGCCGCCGGAATTCCAGCCGGCGAGCGGGCCGGCCATGCTGCCCGCGCTGCGGATCGAGGCGTCGACGAGGCCGATATCCCGCACGAGCCCGCCGAAGCTGATCAGCCCGAACAGGCCGGCGGAGCTGGCACCCGGAGCGCTCGACGGGTTGTCGATCGTCAGGCCGGTGAGGGTGTGGCCGAGCCCCTCGAAGAGGCCGGTGAAACCGCCGGTGGTCAGGTTGGCGCCGTTCGTCGCGACGAGCGGATCCGTATAGGTGGTGCCCCGGGCGGTGAGGTCCTGCGCCACGGCGTAGCGGCCCGACAGGCCACCGGCCGCGACCTGGCTGGTGATCGGTCCGCCGGCCACGGCCGCCGCCCCGTCGATGCCGTCGAGATCCGCCATGCTGCGGATCAGCGTGTAGGCCTGCCGATTGATGGTGAGCGCCTGCCCGCTCACGGGAGCCGCCGCCGGGCTACCGTCCGCATTGGCGAAGGTCAGGCTCGCACCGCGCGCGAAGGACAGGTTGCCGGTGTCGCGGGTGTCGTAGGTGAGGTTCACCGAGCCGGCGCCCTGCACCGTCACCGGGGCGTTGATCCGCAGTGCCGAGGCCGCATCGAGGGCCAGGGCCGGCCCGCTCAGCACCTGCGGCGCGGTCACGGTCAGGGGGCCGGCCATGGTGCGGACGTAGAGCCCGTCGGGCGCCACCGGCGCATCGACCGCGAAGCCGGCCAAGCCCGTGGCGATGTAGCCGGTCCTGGTCAGGGCGCGCACGCCCGCCGCCAGGTTCGGGTCGTACACGTTGGCCCAGGACAGCAGGCTCTGGTTCGGGGCGAGCAGGGCCGAGACGGTGGCCGGCGCCGCCGAGAGGCTGGTGGCGGTGGTCGGGGCGATCGCGGTGCCGCCCCAGATGTCGACCCGCGGGGTCGTCCCGGCCGGGGTGAGCAGGGTGGCGCCGGTCACGAGATTCGACGTGCCCGTCGAGGCGATGACCGAGGATCCGGCGAGCCCGAACGGCGCGGCGAGGTAGTAGAAGCCGTTGGCCCCCGTCGCGACCCTGGTCGCAAGACCGTTGACGAGGACGGACACGGAGTTGTCGGCGAGCGGCGTCAGGCCGCGATCGGAATAGGCGATGCCGGAAATGGCCTGGGTGCCGGCGGAGAAGAAGTTGTAGAGGTAGGGATAGACGCCGTCCGAGCCGCCGCCGAAGGCCGAGTTCTGGCCGTCGCCCAGCTGCCGGACGACGGCGAACCGGCTCTGGTCGGCGAGCGGCGCCAGGCCGAGCAGCTGCGGGCTGGTCAGGCCGAGGACGTTGGTGCCCTGGTTGTTGGAATCGAGCCCGATTCCGGCCAGGCGGCCGCTCGCCTCGGTGTCCCAGTAGGTCTGGGAGAGGGTGCCCTGGTTGAGGCCGACGAGCCCCCCGACGGCGCCGGTGCCGGCAAGGTATCCGGTGGCGTAAGCCAGGCTGACCGTGCCGGCATTCTCGCCGACGAGCCCGCCGACCGCAGTCGTTCCGGCTACACGTCCGATGGCGTAACCCTCGACGATCGCGCCGCTGCCGCTGTTGAGACCGACGAGGCCGCCCACGCGGTCGCTGCCGTCGACCCGGCCGCTGGCATAGGTCCGCGCGACGTATCCGCTGTTCTCGCCGACGAGGCCGCCGACCCGCGCTCCGGAGCCGGTCACCGCCCCGCTCGCGGAGGATGTCGTCACGCTGCCCGTATTGGCGCCGACGAGCCCGCCGACCTGCGTGCCGGAGCCGCTCGCCCCCCCGGTCGCGGTGGAGGCCGACACGGAGCCCGCATTGACGCCGACGAGCCCGCCGACGCCGCTGGCGCCGGCCACATTGCTGGAGGAACTCGCGCTCGTGATCGTCCCGACACGGCCGGGCACGGCGGCATTGGTTCCGACCAGGCCGCCGACGGAGGACGCACCGCCGACGACCCATCCGCTCGCCGCGGAATTGGAGATCGCGCCCTGGTTGAAGCCGGCGACACCGCCGACGTCCTGGATCGTACCCGCGACGGCGCCGCTGAACGCCACGTCCGCGAGCGTGCCGCTCCGGTTGGCGCCGACGACGCCGCCGACCTGCGCAGTGCCGACGACGCTGTTCGACACCCTGGCGTGGATGATCGTGCCGCCGTCGTTGATCCCCACGAGGCCGCCGACCGAGGCGGCGCCCGTCACCCCGGCTTGCAGCCGCATGTCGCGCACGACGCCGCCCGTACCGAGATAGCCGACCAGGCCGGCGACGTCGCCGGACTTCGTCACGGTCAGGTCGGTGATGCTGTTGCCCAGGCCTTCGAGCGTGCCGGAGAAGCGGGTCGCCGCCGAATTGCTGCTGTTCGTCCCGATCAGCGCGTCGGCATAGGTGGTGCCCGCCGCCGAGAACGGGGTGGCGATGGCGTAGCGCCCGGCGAGGCCCGGGCCGTGGGTCGCCACGGAGGTGCCGGCGGCGGCATTGACGCCGTCGATCGCGTCGAGCTGCGCGGGCGTGAACACCAGCGTGTAGGGCGAGCCGTTGATCGTCAGCGCCTGGCCGGCGGTCAGGGCCGTGGCGGGCGTGCCGTCGGCATTGCGGAAGGTGAGCCGGCCGCTCGACCCGAAGTTGAGGGGATCGGGCTTGGTGGCGTCGTAGGCCAGCCGGGCATCGACGGCCCCCCAGGCGTCGACCGTGCCGTAGATCGTGAGTGCCTTGCCGGCGTGCAGGTCGAGGATACCGCCGCCCTTCAGCGTGGTCGTCCCCCCGATGGCGAGATCGTAATTGGCATCGGTCGTAATCGAGATGGACGGCCGGGTGAGGCCGCTCTCCAGGGTGAAGCTCGTTCCCTTCGCGGTGATCGTCACCGGCGTATTGACCAGGGCCGGGTCGATCACATCCCGCATCAGGAACCAGCCGAAGGTGGACGTGAGCCTGCTGTCCAGGCCCGCCTGGGTGCCGCTGGTCGTCTGCCGAACGTCGCGGTCGAGGGTCGCAGTCCCGAGCGTGAGCTGGTTGCCGACGAAGCCCGCGCCGTCGAGGTAGTAGCGTCCGGTGATGGGCGAGGTACCGGCGGGCGCGAGCGTCGCGCCGATCGTTACGTTGGTCGTCGGCAGCGTGTCCTTCGGCACGATCGCGTAGAATGCGCCGTTCGCCCCGACCGAGGCTGGGGTTCCGGTGAGGAGCTGACCGCCGGCATAGAGCCCGGCTCGAGCCCCCATCGCGGGCGGGCCGCCGGAGGTGACGACGCTTCCTTTGATCGCCTGGACGCCGGTCGGGAAGAAGTCCGTCAGGTAGGGATAGAGGCCGCTCGCGGTGCTCCAGACGGAGGCGGAGAAACCGGTCGGAAGGGTGCCACCCTGGAGTTGTGCGGGCGTGCGGCCGGCGCCGCTGGCGCGCGTGCCGCGGCCGGAGGTCTCCGTGTTCCAGTAGGCGTTCGCGACGCTGCCGGTATTGCTGCCGATCAGGCCGCCGAGATTGGCGCTGCCCACGACGACGCCGATCGCATAGGCCTCATTGATCGTCCCTCCCCCGCTGGCATTGGAACCGACCAGGCCGCCGACGTCGCTGCCGGAGTTCCAGACGCTGCCCGTCGCGAAGACCTGGCTGACCGCAGCGCGGTTGTAGCCGATCAGGCCGCCGGCGAACTGGCCGCTCCCCGTCACGCTGCCGATCGCGGAGGCGCGGGTGAGCGACCCGAAATTGCCGCCGATCAGGCCACCGACGTAGTTCGAGCCGGTGACGGCGACGGCCGCATTGGCCTGCCTGACCGATCCGGCATTGATCAATCCGGCGAGCCCGCCCACGTACTGGCCCGTGCTGGTGGCCGTCCCAGTTGCCGAGACCTGCGCCAGGGTTCCGTCGCTCTTGCCGACGAGGCCGCCGACATAGTCGCTCGTCCCCGACACGGCACCGACGACGGAGGCGTTCGTGATCGTGCCGAAATTCTGGCCGGCGAGACCGCCGACGGTGCCGCGGCCGGAGACGGTGAGTCCGGTCAGCGCGAGGTTGCGCACGACCCCGCCCGTGCCGATGAAGCCGAACAGGCCAGCATAATCGGTGGACTTGTTGACCTTGAGCCCGAAGATCGTGTTGCCCAGGCCCTCGAAGGTCCCGGTGAACCGGGTCGTATTGCTGAAGCTGCTGTTCGTGCCGACCAGCGCATCGGTGTAGGTGGTGTTGCTCGCGTCCAGCCCCTGCGCGAGGGCGTAGCGGCCCGACAGGCCGTCCGCCTGCGCGGCGATGCCTCGGTTGGAGGCGGCGATGCCGTCGATGCCGTCGAGCTCGGTCATCGAGCGGATCAGCGTATAGGCCTGTCCGTCGATGGTCAGCGACTGGCCGGACTGGTTCGACGCGAAGGTGACGTTCGCGCCGGGCGCGAAGCTCAGCGTCCCGCCCGTACCGCCGTTGTTGGTCTTTAGAGCGAGGCCGCCGCGCCCGTTCACGCTGATCGGCGCATTGACGGCGATCGAGTGATAGGCCTGGAGCGTCAGGGTCGTGGCTGCGGACCAGGCGAGCGCGTTCGCCACCGTGATGTCGCCGTCCTGCGCGCCGGGCGAGCCGGAGCCGCCCGTCGTCACCGTGACGTTGGCCTGCGCGAGGGCGTTCTGGAGCGTGCTCGTGTTGATCACGCTGTCGTTCGCGCCGGCCGTGAAGGTGCCGTTGGTGTTGGGCGCGGTACGGGAGGACGCCGACGAGATTGTGACGTTGTAGGGATCGAGGAGCAGCGTGCCGAAGGCGCCCTGCGCGGCGCTCAGGTCCGTCCGGCCCTCATAGGCGAGCACGCCCTTCGACGACACCTCCGCCTGACCGCCATCGCCACCGGCCGCCCCGCCCCGCGCGCTGATCGTGCCGGAAAAGCGCGTCACGCCGTCCGACCACACCACCACGTCGCCGCCCGTGCCGCGCGCGATCGCGTCGGCCCGGATCTCCGTCCCGGCATCGATCGTCAGGGTCTGGGCATGCGCCAGCCGGCCGGCGCCCTGGCGTCCGCCGCCGAGCCGCACCACGCCCCCGCCCGCCTCGCCCGACA
>JAEWKL010000845.1 GCA_023386115.1 Pseudomonadota bacterium | reverse complement strand
CCCCGCACCCGGGCGCGGAGCCTGGCCTGTCGCAGGGGCAAGCCGAGGCAGAACAGCACCCCGTCGCGATCGTCGGCGCGCGCAGCCTCGCCGTCGAGGCCGAGTTCGATCACCACCGGGTCCGGGCAGGCCGGCAGGAGGGCGAGCGGCCGGCACAGGGCGAGCGCCTGGCTCCAGCCCTCGCCGCCGAAAGCCGTCTCGTAAGCGACCGGCACGAGGGTGTCGGCGTCCCCCAGCACCAGGGCGCCACGGGGCGTGACGAGTCCGATACGCCCGTCGCCGGCCAACTCCGCCGCCTCATCGGGATCGCGCCGGAAGGTGGCGCCCGCGCCGTAGCCGCCGAGGCTCCAGGTCGGTGCCGGATCGGCCAGGGCCCGACGCAGGACCACCCGCAAAGCGGCCCCATCGGCCTGCGGCCGGACCGACAAAGGGTCTTCCCCGCCTTGAGCGCAGCGCAGCAAACCGCTACCTCTTCGGGGGCAGGGGGCGCCTGCCCGGGTCGAGAATCGCAGATCGTGTCGGAAACCTCGCCGTTGATCCCCGATCCGGACCCGCCGGCCACCCGCAAGCGGGTCAGCGTCCGCGGTCGCCTGCGGAACTACTTCTTCACCGGCGTGATCGTCGCCGGTCCCCTGGCGATCACGATCTACATCACCTGGTGGTGCATCAGCCTGATCGACGGCTGGGTCAAGCCGCTGGTGCCCTCGGCCTATCTGCCGGACCATTACCTGCCGTTCAGCGTGCCGGGCCTCGGCCTCGTCATCGCCTTCGTGGCGCTGACCACCCTCGGCGCGCTGACCGCCAACCTCGTCGGCCGCTCGGTGGTGGAGTTCGGCGAGGTGCTGCTCGCCCGCACCCCGGTGATCTCGGGTCTCTATCGCGGCCTGCGCCAAGTCTTCGAGACGCTTTTTTCCACCAGCGGCACCTCGTTCCGCACCGTCGGCCTGGTCGAGTTCCCGGTGAAGGGCACCTGGTCGATCGTGTTCCTGTCGGCGCCGGCCGGGCCCGACGTGCAGACGGCTTTGGGATCCGAGCACGACCATGTCGGCGTGTTCCTGCCCTGCGCCCCGAACCCGACCACCGGCTTCTTCTTCTACCTGCCCCGCTCCGAGGTGATCGAGCTGTCGATCAGCGTCGACGACGCCGCCAAGCTGGTGATGTCGGCCGGCGTGATCCAGCCCGAGGATCCGCAGACCCGTCTGCAGGCGATGGCGGCGGGCCTGCGCGCCGCACAAGTCGGCCCGATCGACGTGCCGGCGCGGGACCGCATGGACGCCTGACGCCGCCCCACGTTCGAGAGACGGACCGTCATCCGCCAGATACGCCCGGGTGACCGATGTGACGCATTTGAGCAACAGGCGTGCCGGCCTGCAACGGCCAAGCTTCCTTGAACGCTTGCAAACAGCCAGCGGAAACGCAGCGCGGTCAAGCGCTTCGCCCG
Source organism: Pseudomonadota bacterium (assembly GCA_023386115.1). GTDB lineage: Bacteria > Pseudomonadota > Alphaproteobacteria > Rhizobiales > Beijerinckiaceae > Methylobacterium. Next base: position 7,688 of record JAEWKL010000845.1, on the reverse strand, counting down.
CCCATCGCGATTTCGTCTTATAATAGATAAAAACAAGCGCTGTTAGTTTCTGTCAGTCACGCCGTTGCGAAGCCGGCTCACCGCTGCCAAGGCGACAAGGTCTCGCGTGACCAGGGCGCTCCCTGCGAGACGATCATCTCCTCGTTCGGACCATCCGCCATGACGAAGCCGGCCGCGCATGCCCGCGCCACCCTGTTGCTCGCGACCACGATGCTGGCGCCCGCCGCGTCCCTGGCGCAGCAGCCGGTCCCGCCGGAGGGCGACCTGGCCCTCGAGACGATCGATGTCGCGGGGCTCCGGGCCGGCGGGCGTGGCGACACGGTCGGCTATCTCACCCGGCGCACAGCCTCGGCGACCCGCACCGACACGCCGCTGATCGACACGCCGCAAGCGGTGACCATAGTGACGCGCGAGCAGATCCGTGACCAGGGCTTCCAGAACCTCACCGAGGCGATCCGCTACGTGCCGGGGGTGATCCCGCACCAGGGCGAGGGCAACCGCGACGACGTGGTGATCCGCGGTCAGCGCTCCAACGCCGATTTCTACGTCAACGGCATCCGCGACGACGCTCAATACTTCCGGGATCTCTATAATATCGAGCGGATCGAGGTGCTGAAAGGCCCGAACGCGATGATCTTCGGCCGCGGCGGCGGCGGCGGCATCATCAACCGGGTGCTGAAGGAGGCCGACGGCGTGCCGATCCGCGAGATCGTCGCGCAAGGAGGCGCCTTCGACAACAAGCGCCTCGCCGTCGACATCGGCGACCGCTTCTCGGACAGCGCCTTCTTCCGTCTCAACGGCGTGGTCGAGGATACCGGCACCTACCGCGACTTCGGCCATATCCGCCGCTACGGCATCAACCCGACCGGGACGCTGGTGCTCGGGCCCGACACCACGCTCAAGCTCTCCTACGAGTATTTTCACGATGACCGCGTCACCGATCGCGGCATCCCCTCGCAATTCGGCCGGCCCTACCGCTACCGCGACAACACCCGGACCTTCTTCGGCAACCCGGATCTCAGCTACGCCCGGGTCGACGCCCACATCGCCACCGCGACCCTCGACCACCGCTTCGACTCCGGCGTGCAGCTGCACAGCCAGCTGCGCTTCGCCGATTACGACAAGTTCTACCAGAATGTCTTCCCTGGCAGCGCCGTCAACGCCGCCGGCACCAGCATGACGTTGAGCGCCTACAACAACGCCACGCCGCGCACGAACTATTTCAGCCAGAACGACTTCACCTACAAGTTCGCGACAGGCCCTCTCGCCCACACCCTGCTCGGCGGGTTCGAGCTCGGCTACCAGACTGGCCTGGCCTTCCGGCAGGACGGCTTCTTCGCGACCACCGGCACGACCTCGCTGGTGGTGAACCCGCTCTCGCCGGTCTCGCGGGTGCCGGTGAATTTCCGCTACAACGGCGGCAACAACAGCCGCTACGACCTCGGCCTCGCCGCGGCCTACGTCCAGGACCAGGTCGAGATCTCGCCGCAGCTGCAACTGATCGGCGGCCTGCGCTACGACCATTTCGACTTCGCGTCGACCGACCGCGGCACCCAGGTGACCACCGCGCGGATCGACGATCTGGTCTCGCCGCGAGCCGGCTTCGTGGTGAAGCCGTGGGAGAACCTCGCCTTCTACGGCAGCTACAGCGTCTCCTACCTGCCCTCGGCCGGCGACCAGTTCTCCTCCCTGACCCCGGGCCTCTCGATCGCGGTGCCGGAGCGGTTCGAGAACCGCGAGGTCGGCGCGAAGTGGGACGTTTCGCCGGTGCTCCAGCTCACGGCAGCGCTCTACGACCTCGACCGCTACAACCAGCGCTTCGCCGACCCGAACCGGCCCGGCTACTTCCTCACAACGGGTCAGACCAACACCAAGGGCGTCGAGATCGGCGCCAACGGCTTCGTCACCGACTGGTGGCAGATCGCCGGCGGCTACGCCTTCACCGACGCCCGGATCGTCAGCAACTTCAGCTCCGGCTCGACCGCCATCCGGGCCGGCAACACGGTGGCGCTGGTGCCGTTCAACGCCATCACCCTGTGGAACAAGTTCGCCATCACGCCCGAACTCGCGGTCGGCATTGGCGTCATCAACCAGACCCACACCTTCGCGTCGTCCGACAACACGGTGCGCCTGCCGAGCGTCACCCGCTTCGACCTCGGCCTGTTCTACCAGGTGTCGGAGGGGGTGCGGGCGCAGGTCAACATCGAGAACCTGTTCGACCGGCGCTACATCGCGACGGCGGATGCCAACAACAACATCACGCCCGGCGCCTCGCGGACGGTGCGGGTGCAGGTGATCGCACGGTTCTGAAGGCTGACGCCACCTTCCGCCGCGTATCAGACGGCCGGCCAGCGCGGCCGGCCCCGGGCCGGACGATCGTGCCGCAGCATCCCTGGAGCAGGCTTCCCTTCCGGCCGGCGCGAATGATGCTATGGGGAGCCACCCCACCTGGAAGCAGCCCGGCCATCCCGGGCCCGCTTCCGGCCTCCCTCTTCCTCGATCGCGGATCACTCCGTCCCGGACAGGTGCTGCCGGAATCCGTCCGTCCGCGGCCGGATCCCACGTGGGCCCTCCATGCCGGGTCGAGGTCCATCGCGCCCGACCGATCATCAGACAGGATTGCCGGCCAACCGTGACAGACGACACAACGAACCACGCTGCGATCAACCGGACCGAGGGTGCCCGGATCGACGTCGCGGCGCTCGCGCGCGAGGTCGCCCGCCACTGCGCAGCCTATCGGGACCCTGTTCCACGGCTCGCCCTTCGGCAACTGGCCAACACACTGCTGCCTTACCTGGCCCTCTGCGCGCTGATGCTCTGGGCGGCCGCGAGCGGCTACACTCCCCTAGTCCCGCCGCTCGCCGTGCCGGCCGGCGGCCTGCTGGTCAGGCTGTTCATCATCCAGCACGATTGCGGGCACGGCTCGTTCCTGCCCTCCCGCACCGCCAACGATCGGCTCGGCCGGTGCTTAAGCCTCCTGACAGTGACGCCCTACGACAGCTGGAAGCGAGCGCACGCCCTGCACCACGCCTCCACCGGCGACCTCAGCCGCCGCGGCACCGGCGACATCCACACGCTGACCGTGCGCGAATATCTCGCGCTGTCCCGCTGGCATCGGCTTCGCTATCGGCTCTATCGCAATCCGTTCATCCTGATCGTCCTCGGTTCGCCGCTCAACTTCCTGGTCCTGCAGCGGTTTCCCTTCGGCGCCGGCCTGCCCTGGCGCACCGCGTGGCGGGACGTGCTGACCCTCGACATGGCGCTCGCCGCGATGGTGGCGGCTCTCGCCGTCGCGGCCGGCGGGATCGGGCCGGTGCTCTGGGTGCTCCTGCCGGTCGTCAGCGTCGCCGCCTGGATCGGCGGCTGGCTGTTCTACGTCCAGCACCAGTATGAGGAGACCGTGTGGGAGGGACCGGAGGCCTGGGACTTCCACCGCGCAGCCCTCGGCGGCAGCTCGTATTACGTCCTGCCGGCCGTCCTGCAATGGTTCACCGGCAATGTCGGCCTGCACCACATCCATCACGTGAACAGCCGCATCCCGAATTACCGTCTCCAGGAATGCCTGGACGGCCACGCGACGCTCAGCGAGGTCGGCCGGTTGACGCTGCGCGACAGCCTGCGCTGCCTCGGGCTGGCCCTCTGGGACGAGGACGCCCGCAAGCTGATCGGGTTCTCGGGGGTGCGGACGCTTCAGGCTGCATGAACACCGGGACGACGGCGCATCGGGTTGCGTGCCGCCTTGCAGGGCTTCGCATCGTCTCCGCATAATCCTCCGCTCTGGCACCGTCATGCAGGATCGTACCGCCCCAAAAAGAGGACGGCGCCCGGGCAGGTTCCGTAAAACCGGCCGCCAGTCTGGCGACAGGGAACCTGCGACATGGCAAAAACCCAAGCGGACTTGCGTTGGCCTACCAATGCAAGTCCGCTCAGGCGGTCACCGCCCCCTCACGCCGCCTTCTTCTTGGTAATCAGCTTCACCAGATCCCGCAGGATTGCCGTCGTCTCCTTCAACCGCTCCGCCACCGTGGCGAGATCGCGGATGAACACCACGCTCATGTCCGGCCGCACCTTGGCGAAGGAGCGCTGGTCGGCGATGTAGCCGGCGAGCTTGGCCGGGTTGGCGAAGGCGCGGTCGCGGAAGTGCATGACGATGCCCTTCGGGCCGGCCTCGACCTTCTCGACATTGGTCTCGCGGCACAGGATCTTGATCGTCACGATCTTCAGGAGCTGCTCGACCTCCGGCGGCATCGGGCCGAAGCGGTCGATCAGCTCGGCGCCGAAGCTCTCCAGCTCCTGGTCGTTCTCCAGGGTCGCGAGGCGGCGGTAGAGGCCGAGCCGCACCGAGAGATCGGAGACGTAATCCTCCGGCATCGTGACGGGGGCACCCAGCGCGATGGTCGGCGACCATTGCTCGTCGGTCGGGAGCGCATTGCCGGACTTGAGCGCCGCGACCGCGCTCTCCAGCATCTGCTGGTAGAGCTCGTAGCCGACCTCCTTGACGTGGCCGGACTGCTCGTCGCCGAGCAGGTTGCCGGCACCCCGGATGTCGAGGTCGTGGCTGGCGAGCTGGAAGCCCGCCCCCAGCGTATCGAGGGATTGCAGCACGGAGAGGCGCCGCTCCGCCTGCACCGTCAGGGTCTTGCCCTCCGGCGTGGTGAACAGCGCGTAGGCCCGGGCCTTGGAGCGGCCAACGCGGCCGCGCAGCTGGTAGAGCTGGGCGAGGCCGAACATGTCGGCGCGGTGGACGATCAGCGTGTTGGCGGTCGGGATGTCGAGGCCCGATTCGACGATCGTGGTGGCAAGCAGGATGTCGTACTGGCCCTCGTAGAAGGCCGTCATCACGTCCTCGAGCTGGCCCGCCGCCATCTGGCCGTGGGCGACCGCCACCTTGGCCTCGGGCACCTCGCGGTCGAGGAAGCGCTTGACCTCCTCCAGGTGCTCGATGCGCGGCACGACGTAGAAGGCCTGGCCGCCGCGATAGCGCTCGCGCAAGAGCGCCTCGCGGATCGAGAGCGGATCGAACGGCATCACGAAGGTCCGCACCGCCAGGCGATCGACCGGCGGCGTCGCGATGATCGAGAGCTCGCGCACGCCCGTCATGGCGAGCTGGAGCGTGCGCGGGATCGGCGTCGCCGAGAGCGTCAGCACGTGCACCTCGGCCTTCAGCGCCTTCAGCCGCTCCTTGTGGGCGACGCCGAAATGCTGCTCCTCGTCGACGATGATGAGGCCGAGGTCCTTGAAGGCGATGTTCTTGGCGAGCAGCGCGTGGGTGCCGACCACGATGTCGATCGAGCCGTCGGCCAGACCCTCGCGGACCTTCTTCAGGTCGGCGTTGCCGACGAAGCGCGAGGCCTGGGCGACGTTGACCGGCAGGCCCTTGAACCGGGCCTCGAAGGTGCGGGCGTGCTGGCGCGCGAGCAGGGTGGTCGGCACCACCACCGCCACCTGCTTGCCCGAGAGCGCGGTGACGAAGGCGGCGCGGAGCGCGACCTCGGTCTTGCCGAAGCCGACATCGCCGCAGACCAGCCGGTCCATCGGCCGGCCCGAGGTGAGGTCGCCCAAAGTCGCGGCGATCGCCGCCTCCTGGTCCTCGGTCTCCTCGTAGGGGAAGCGGGCGGCGAACTCGCCGTAGGTGCCTTCCGGCGGCGCCATCTTCGGCGCCGACTTGAGGAAGCGCTCGGCCGCGACCTTGATGAGGGCGCCGGCCATCTCCATGATCCGGCGCTTCAGCTTGGCCTTGCGCGCCTGCCAGGCGCCGCCGCCGAGCTTGTCGAGGGCGACCTCGGCATCCTCCGAGCCGTAGCGGGTCAGAAGCTCGATGTTCTCGACCGGCAGCAGCAGCAGGCCGCCGCTGTACTGGATCTCCAGGCAGTCGTGCGGGGCACCCGCCGCCGTGACGGTCTTGAGGCCGACGAACCGGCCGATGCCGTGATCGGCATGGACCACGAGATCGCCGGGGGCGAGCGCCTGCACCTCCAGGATGACGTCCTGGGGCCGCTTCGCCTTGCGCTTGGGCCGCACCAGGCGGTCGCCGAGGATGTCGCCCTCCGCCACCACGGCGAGCTGGCCGGCGGAGAATCCGGCCTCCAGGCCCCAGACCGCGACGCCGATATCCTGGCCGCGCTTCATCGCCAGGATGTCGGAGAGCCGGGTGACGCTCTTCGGCTTCGGCAGGCCGTGCTCGGTCAGGACGCCGCAGAGCCGATCGCGAGACCCGTCCGACCACGCCGCCAGGACGACGTGGTGCCCTGCTCCTTGCAGGTCGCGGACATGGGTGACTGCCGCGTCGAAGACGTTGACGCCCTCCTGCGCCCGCTCGGGCGCGAAGCTGCGGCCAGGCACGCCCTCGCAGTCGATCAGCCGGCGGCCCGAGACCTCCGGCACGTCGAAGGGGGCGAGGCGGGCGACGGTGGCGTTCTCGATGCGCTTCGCCCACTCGTTCGGCGAGAGGTAGAGCGCGTCGGGCTTCAACGGCTTGTAGGGCGCGCTGCCGCCCTGGCGCTCCCTCAATGCCTCGCAGCGGGCGTCGTAATACTCCTGCACCTGGGACAGGCGCTCGGCCACCGCGTCGTCGGCCTGATGATCGAGGATCAGCGGTACGCCGGCGACGTAGTCGAACAGCGTGTCGAGGTGGTCGTAGAACAGCGGCATCCAGTGCTCGAGGCCGGCGTAGCGCCGCCCCTCGCTGATCGTCTCGTAGAGCCGGTCGTCGCGGGTCGCCGCGCCGAAAGCCGTGACGTAGCCCTGGCGGAAGCGCCGGATCGTCTCGGTGGTGAGCTGCACCTCGCTCATCGGCACGAGGTCGAGGGAGCGCAACTGCCCGATGGTGCGCTGGGTCTCGGGATCGAAGGCGCGGATCGATTCGAGGGTGTCGCCGAAGAAGTCGAGGCGGACCGGGTTCGGCAGCCCCGGCGGCGACAGGTCGATGATGCCGCCGCGCACCGCGTATTCGCCGGTGTCGCGCACGGTGCCGGTGCGCAGGAAGCCGTTGGCTTCGAGCCAGGCGACGATCTGGTCGGTGTCGAGGGCATTCCCCGGCGCGGCCGAGAACGTCTCGACGGCGATGCGCGATTTCGGCGGCACCCTCTGCACCAGGGCGTTGACCGTGGTGGTGAGGATGCGCGGCTTCTCGGCCGAGGAGCGGGTGCGCGCGAGCCGCGACAGGGCGGTCATGCGCTGCGCCGCGATGGCAGGGTTCGGCGAGATCCGGTCGTAGGGCTGACAGTCCCAGGCTGGGACGCTCATCACCTCGATCTCGGGGGCCACGAAGGAGAGGGCATTGGCGAAGGCGGCCGAGCGGGTGCCGTCGCGGGCGACGTGGACCAGCACCGCCGGCCCTTCCGCTCCTTGCGACAGGGCACGGGCGAGGTCGGCCAACACCAGGGCGTCGAACCCGTCCGGCACGCGCGCCAGCGTTGCGCTGTCGCCGGCCTTCAGCGCCTCCACCGCCCGGGTCAGCGCCGCGGATTTCGGTAGGGCGAAGCGGGCGGCCGGGGGCTTTTTCGGAGCTGCGGGCGGGGCGGGGGGCTTGGGAGCAGGCTTGGCCATCGGGTCTTGTTGTTCAAGTCTTCAGCGGGGCCTGCTCGCGCAGGAAAGCATGGATTCGCAGGGTCGATCGGGCTTCAGGACGAAGCGCGGGGCAAACCCTCCCCCCTCTGCGGGGGAGGGTGGCCTACGGCGAGTGCGAA
>JAEWKL010000912.1 GCA_023386115.1 Pseudomonadota bacterium | reverse complement strand
GGTCCCTCGCCGCTGCCGACGTCCCCTCCGGCATCGCCGCCCTGCTCGACGGCCTCTCCTGCGCCGCCGGACGGCGGCTCGATCCCGCCCACGGCACCGATCGATGACGCCTACGTGGATCGGTGGAGCGAGCACTGGGAGTGCACTGGACCGTCACATTGTCCTGACGGTCGCGCCCCGAAAGTGCGAACGGTCTGGATCAAGCGCCCCAGCGAGAAAGACCCGACTCTCGTGGCGGCCGTTCCGGACTGAGCCTTGGCTCGTTCGGGCGACAGTGGCGGGATCTGGAAACGAAACAGCGCCCGACCGCATCACGGCCGGGCGCTGCCTTCAGAACGTCGGGAGGACGGGCGTTACGCCGCCTTGCGCTTGGCCTGCCGCGCCCGCCGCCCGAGGATGTTGAGCACCTCGACGCCGGCCGAGAAGGCCATGGCGGTGTAGACGTAGCCCTTCGGCACGTGGGCCCCGAAACCCTCCGCGATCAGCGTCATGCCGATCATGATGAGGAAGCCGAGGGCCAGCATCACCACGGTCGGATTGGCGGCGATGAAGCGCGACAGCGGATCGGCGGCGAGCAGCATCACGGTCACCGCGGCGACGACCGCGATCACCATGATCGGCACGTGCTCGGTCATGCCGACCGCCGTGATGATGCTGTCGATCGAGAAGACTAGGTCGAGGAGCAGGATCTGGCCGATCGCCGCCGTGAAGCCGAGGGAGGCGGTCCCGCCGGTCTTCTCCTCCGGGTCCGGGTCGAGGCTGTGGTGGATCTCCTTGGTGGCCTTCCAGAGCAGGAACAGGCCGCCGGCGATCAGGATCATGTCGCGCCAGGACAGGCCCTTGCCGAGGATCTCGAAGACCGGCTGGGTCAGGTGGACGATGTAGGCGACGGTGCCGAGGAGCGCGAGGCGCAGGATCAGGGCGAGCCCGATGCCGATGCGCCGGGCCCGCGACTGCTGCTCCGCCGGCAGCTTGTTGGTGATGATCGAGATGAAGATCAGGTTGTCGATGCCGAGCACGACCTCCATGACGACGAGGGTCGCCAGGGCGGCCCAGGCCGTCGGGTCGGCGGCGAGCTGAACGAGGGACTCCACGGCGAGACGGTCCTCTTACGGGAAGATCGAGGGCGGGAAGATCGAGGACCGGCCGGTCCGGGCCGGCGGGGCATGGACCTGGATGGCCTTCGGCAGCACCCGCACATGGGCCGGGGTGTAGGTCGTCAGCTCGCCGTCGGTGTTGACCGGGCGCGGCTTCCTGGTGCGCAGGACCACCTCCGTGGTCTGGAAGGCGCGCACGTCGGCGGCTTTCCCCTGCGTGCCCCGGCGCAGGGCCGGCAGCAGGGCGAGGAGCCGCCACCAATGGGCGACCTCCAGGCTGTAGAAGTTGAGGAGGCCGTCATCGACGGTGGCGTTCTCCTCCACCGTCATGCCGCCGCCGTAATGGCGCCCGTTGCCGACCGAGACCTGGATCGTGCGCACGGTCTCCACCACGCCGTCATGCTCGATATAGACCGTGAACGGCCGCGCCCGGCGCAGGAGCCGGAAGGCCGCGACGCCGTAGCCGATCGTGCCGAGGCGGCGCTTGAGATCCGCCGTCAGCTCGCCGGCGAGATCGGCCGAGAAGCCGATGCTGGCGACGTTGAAGAAGTAGTGGCCGTTGACGCAGCCGAGGTCGATCGGCCGGGCCGGCACGCTCGCGATCACCTCCGCCGCCTCGATCGGGTCGGCCGGCAGGCCGAGGCTGCGGGCGAGGTCGTTGGCGGTGCCGAGCGGCAGGATGCCGAGCGGCAGCTGCGCCTCGGTCAGCGCCTGGGCGGCGGCGTTGAGGGTGCCGTCGCCGCCCCCCAGGATCACCATGTCGCAGGTGCTCGCGTGGCCGTGGATCAGCGCCTTGCAGTCGGTCTCGCCCGGCGGCGGGTCGACCGGCTCGATGCCGCCGCGGCGCAGCACGCCTTTCACGGCGTCGAGGTCGAGCCCGCCGTTGCGGGCCTTCTTGTTGACGACGAGCAGGGCCCGCCGCGCGGCGTCAGCGCCGGACATCGGCGCCTCCGGCCCGGAGGAAGGGGAAGGGAATCGGGATGACGCGCAAGGAAGCGGGCCCTCCAGTGCGATCGTGCCGCGTCAGCACAAAGGCAGCGAAGGGGTCCGACATCGCGGTCGACGCCTCGAACCGCCAGAGGGGCCCGGACCCGGGGAGCCCTTGAGGTGGGGTCGCGGCCGCGCTTGGCAAGGGCACTTGGCAAACGCACTTGGCAAGGGCACTTGGCAAGGGTGACCCGGCGCGAGACCCGCTCCGTGCTCGGCGTCGGACACGGCCCGAGGGTGTGGGGAACGTGGGTAGCGGGGAGGGCGCCGGACCCGCAATGGAACCGTAACCGCGGCGACGAACGTTCACTCCGATACAGTCGCAGGCCCGATCCATCTGCGCGATCGTGCTCCTCCCCCCGGGTGCCGCCCCCATGCTCCGTTCCCTCCGGCCCAGCCTTCCCCTTCCGTCGGCCGCCCTCCTCGGCCTCGGCCTGACCGCCCTCCTGTCCTCCGCCGCCCTGGCGCAGGGCTGGGTCGATCCGCCCAACCGGGCCGCCCCGAGCCCGGCTGCCAAAAGCCCTGCTCCGGCG
>JAEWKL010000761.1 GCA_023386115.1 Pseudomonadota bacterium | reverse complement strand
CGGACTGGGTGATCCGCATGCTCTTAGGGCGGCGCGGGCGGCCCTGCGCCGGCCCGACATCGCAGACGTTCGGGCCGGTTTCTCGCAAGATGATGCGGGAAATCGGCCTTTTGTTTGCATGAACGCGTGTTATCTCACCCGAATCAGGAGATCGCGATGAACAGGGACCAGTTCGAGGGCGGGCTGCGCCACCTCAAAGGCCGCGGCCAGACCGCGTTCGGCGCCGTCGCAGGCCGGGCCCGGCCGCAGGCGGAGGGTGCGCTGAACCAGGTCATCGGCGGCGCCCAATACGCCTATGGCCGCGGCCGGCAGGTCGCCGAGGAGTTGTCGCATGACGGCAGGGCGGTCGCCGGCGAGATCGAGACCCGGGGCCGCCACGCCTATGCGCGCGGCCGCGAGGTCTACGGCGAGGTGCGCCATCGTGGCCGCAAAGCCCTGCGCCGCGCCGAAGCCCACCCGACCGAGACGCTGCTGGCCGTCGCCGGCCTCGCCTTCGTGGCCGGCTGGCTGCTGAAAGGCCGCCGCTGAGACGCGGATCCGGGGCGAAGCGGCCACGCCGCATCCGCTTCGCTGCACTGCATCGCAGGAAGGCCGGCTTCGGTCTCGCCTCCGGGTTGCTTATGGTCTAGCTTGGCCTCACCGCCGCGCCAGCCGAACGACCTGATGACCCAGAGCCAGCCCCCCGGCCTTCCGAAGACCGCCCCGGTCCTGCCCCCATCGGTGCAGGAGCATCTGGGGGAGCGGCTGCGCGCCCATTACGCGGCAGTCGCGGAAGAGGCGGCCCCCGCCGCCTTCGCGGATCTGCTCAGCCGGCTGGAACTGGCCCTCGCCGCCCTCGGCGCGCCCAAGGAAGACCGGTTCCGGGAGGATCTGCTCGCGGCAGCGCCCGCCCTGCGCCGCTTCGCCCTGACCCTGACCGCCAATCCGGCCCGGGCCGACGACCTGGTCCAGGACACGATGCTGAAGGCCTGGCAGAACCGCGACCGGTTCGAGTCCGGCACCAATCTCAGCGCTTGGCTGTTCACGATCATGCGCAACGCCTTCTACTCGGAGCACCGCAAGCGCTCCCGCGAGGTCGAGGACGGCGAGGGCGTGTACTCGGCCCGCCTGACCTCTGCCCCCAACCAGGGCGATCGCCTCGACGTGCAGGATCTCCAGGCGGCGCTCAACAAGCTGGTGGCCGAGCAGCGCGAGGCCCTGATGCTGGTCGCGGTCGGCGACCTGTCCTACGAGGACGCCGCCGTGCTGATGCAGTGCAAGGTCGGCACGGTAAAGAGCCGGGTCTGCCGCGCCCGCGACAAGCTGGCGGAACTCCTCGGCTATTCCGGCGGCGAGCTCGGGGCCGACCGGCTCACCCGCTCGGTGATGGGGCATGCCGGCGCCGTGGCGCTCGACGGCTGACCGCCCTCCGGCGTCCTTCGGACGACGAGCACCTCGGCAACCGTCCGGCACGCGCGCACGACGACGGGCTTCATCTGCGCCTGCGGTGGGTGACGCATCGCGCGGGGAGCGCGAGGCTCCGCACGTCTCAGCGGAGACAGCGTCCGCAGCGCGGAAGCGACCCAGGTCGTGATCGCCGGAAGCGAGCGATTGTCATCGCAGGATGGACCGGACGCCCCACGGGGCACTCGCCGCGCGCCGAAGCCTGCCGCGACCCGCTCCCGTGCCGGCCGGAGATCCGACCTGGAAATGCCGGATCGTCGTCGTTTTTCCCGCAGAAAAATATCCCGTGCGGAACCCATTTTAAAGGCGGCACGAAAAAATCCCGTGTTTCGCCTATGACGTCGGAACAACTTGGCACAGAACCTGTTTCGATTTCCGAACGGATCAGAGCGCACATCGTTTCGTCATCGAGCCAGGCCGTCCTTCATTATAACTTGAGATAAGTGAAGAATAAGTTTGTCGGCGGCACGGCAGATCAGTGGCGGAGATGGTTTTTGTGCATTGCGGCTGTTGTGGCTACACGCTTTCAGTCTCGCGAATGACGGAGTTGTGAATCGCGCGGAGGCATCCGCTTGTGCGAACACTGTCGTCGATGCGAACGCGTCCAGCATGATTTTTTAAACTTGAGGTTGTATTTATAGGAAAATTTACTAACTTATGGTTGGATACAAACAAAGTTTAATTGACGCAACGAAGTCAACCCAATATCTTGACATCAGGTGAAATTCTGGATCATGGCAAAATCGTCGAGACCCGCCACCTCGACCTCGAATATAGTATGGTACAGTATGTTTTGCGCTGCGATATCACGCACTCGGCTGACCGGGATAGGCCGAAATCATTATCGTTATGTCAGAAATGGGACAGACACCGATCCAACGTCCCGTTAGATCAAAGCGGACCCGCTCCGGTAGCAGGGACGCGCAGTGCGCGGCCACCCGCAGCCTCCGCTCTCTCGGGCATCACCGCCCTGGGCCCGAATTGCGAGGCGGGTCCCTGATTTCCGGAGACGACGACATTGAATGCGCCGGACGAGTCGCGGTATCCCAAGGTCAGCCTTTTCGAAGGCAACCTCCTGCTCGAGGCCCTCGATACGGGTGATCGCGCTCTGCTGGCGCCGTATCTCGAGCGTGGGCAGCGGACCCGCGGCACGGTTCTGTTTCGCGCCGGCGAGGACGTGTCGCATGTGACCTTTCCGCTGAACCAGACCACCGTGACCCTGGTTTCGCGCATGCGCGACGGGCGGATGGTCGAGACCGCGACGGTGGGGCACGAGGGCGCGGTCGGCGGCATCGTCAGTCACGGCTACCTGCCGGCCTTCAGCGAGGCGGTGGTGCAGGTCACGGGCGACGTGTTGCGCCTCGACGCCGAGCGGCTGACCCGGGCCAGGGCGACCTCCCCGTCCTTGCGCGACCTGTTCGTGCGCTACGCCGATTGCCTGCTCGCCCAGGTGCTGCAATCCGTGGCCTGCAACGCCGTCCACCCGATCGAGGAGCGCTGCCTGCGCTGGCTCCTGACCTTCCAGGACCGGCTCGGCACCCCGGTCCTGCCGGTGACCCAGGAGATGCTGGCCGAGATGCTCGGCGTGCGCCGCACCTACCTCACCGGCGTGCTCGGGGCGCTGCAGCGCCGCGGCCTGATCGCGGTGCGCCGCGGCCAGATCACCATCCTGGACCGGGCCAGGGCCGAGCAGACGGCTTGCGAGTGCTACGGCAAGGTCCGAGGCCATTTCCGCTCCGTGCTCGGGGCGGTCTACGCCGAGAGCGGCGCCATCGTGGCGGTCGACCCGACGACGCGGCACGAGTGACGCGGCTTCCGGGCGAGGGGATCAGACCGCCAGCTTGAGCCCCAGAATCCCGAGCACGATCAGGCCGATGCAGGCGAGCCGCACCGCCGCGGCCGGCTCGCCGAACAGCACGATGCCGAGGAAAGCCGTGCCGACGGTGCCGATACCGGTCCAGACCGCGTAGGCGGTGCCGACCGGCAGCGTGCGCAGGGCCAGCCCCAGGAGGACGACGCTCGCCACCATGCTCAGCCCCGTGAGGAGCGAGGGCAGCGGACGGGCGAAGCCGTCAGTGTATTTCAGGCCGATCGCCCAGCCGATCTCGAACAGGCCGGCGACGACAAGGAGAATCCAGGCCAAGGACAGCCCCGTTCGCGGGCAGGGTCGTCCCTGCGGATGGTCCTCACCACGTCGGTGGAGAGGCGCTCGGGTCGTCCCGGCCCGTGTGAGATGGGCTTCGTCCGGTGCACGGCAACCGGTACGGAGGGGCATGGCATTTCCGCCTGCAAGGCTGCCATGCACTGACCCAGGTTTGACAGACCGCCGCACCTGCCCGACCATCCACATCACGGACAGAATGTCCACAATATGGATAGTGGGAGGATGTCATGAATGCTGCCACACCGGCGAGCGATCCCGCCGCCGGGCTCGACGCCGACACCCTGCGGCGCATGCCTTACCAGAAGCCGCAGCCCGCGGAGATCCGACCGGATCTCGTCGTGGCGCCGGCGATTCCCGAGGATGATCGGATCTGGGTGCCCCAGGCCGACAGCGTGTGGTTCCGGCCGCTCTGCCTGAACGTCTCGGCCGGCTACTGGATGAACCTGCTCAAGGTCCGCAAGGCCGGCATCCTCAGCCGCCACCGCCATCCCGGCCCGGTCCACGCCTTCGTGCTCAAGGGCAGCTGGCGCTACCTCGAGCACGACTGGGTCGCGAGCGAGGGCGCCTACGCCTTCGAGCCGCCCGGCGAGACCCACACCCTCGTGGTCGACGAGGGGGTCGAGGAGATGATCACGTACTTCCAGGTCAACGGCTGCATGTACTACGTCGACCCGTGGGGCCGGCACACCGGCTACGAGGACGTGTTCACCAAGATCGACATGTGCCGGGCGCATTACGAGGCGGTGGGGCTGGGGGCGAGTTACGTCGATCAATTCATCCGCTGAGATCTCTTGTCGTTTTCGGTGATGACGATCCGCCCGGCACAATGGCCCGGCGGGTGTCACATTCGTCCTTAAGATCTAACAAAATATTCATGCCCAACAACCGGGAGGTCCGGCACGCGATGTCGTCCGGCACAGCAACAACCGTCAAATCATCGCGCCTGCGCCGCATCCAGTGGGTTGCCGTCGCCTTCCTGACCGCGGCGGGGATCATCAACTACGTCGACCGCTCGGCGCTCTCGATCGCCAACACGGCGATCCGCGACGAGATGGCCCTCACCCCCGCCCAGATGGGCTGGCTGCTCTCGGCCTTCTCCCTCGCCTACGCGTTCTCGCAATTGCCGGTCGGCGCGCTGCTCGACCGGCTCGGCTCGCGCGTCATGCTCGGCGCGGGCATGTTCTTCTGGTCGCTCGCCCAGCTCGTCTCCGGCTTCGTCGCCAATTTCCAGCAATTCGTGCTCGCCCGCGCCGTGCTGGGCCTGGGCGAGGCGCCGCAATTTCCCGCCGGCGCCAAGACGGTGAGCGAGTGGTTCTCCTTGCGCGAGCGCGGCACGCCGACCGGGATCTTCGTCGCCTCGTCCTGTATCGGGCCCTGCATCGCCCCACCGCTCCTGACCGCGATGATGCTGGGGCTCGGATGGCGCTGGATGTTCGTCGTCACCGGCCTCGTCGGCATCGTGGTCGCGGTCGGCTGGTACCTCGTCTACCGCAACCGCGCCGAGGTGGCGCTGACGAAGGAGGAGGTCGCCCATCTGGACGAGGGCGCGGCGCCTGAGCCGCCGGCCCGGCGGATGACCTTCTCGGAGTGGCGCGGGCTGTTCGCCCA
>JAEWKL010000721.1 GCA_023386115.1 Pseudomonadota bacterium | reverse complement strand
GTCCCCGTGTACACGCCCCTCAGCGAGAGGAGAGCGTCGGATGAGATCAATCCTGGGTGCCGGCATTGCCACGGTTCCCCTGCTCCCCGCGCCGGCACTGGCGCAGGCGGCGCAGACCACGGTCGGCCCCGGCGGCCTGCGGCTGCCGCAGGTCAACGCCGGCCAGCCACCGGCACCCGCCGCCGGCAGCGACGGCGCGGTCGCTCCCCCTTCTCACGTCGATTCCCTGGAGGGCGCGTTCCACCGGCCGCTCTCCACAACCGCGGAACCGCCGCCGAACCCGCTCTTCGCGCGTAAGCCGGAGCCCGCCCGCCGGTAGCGGAGCGTCGTTCCCCCGGGCGACGGGCCGGGTTTGCCTGCCCGACATCACCCGAATTGACCCGGATCTCTCCCCTCTGCTGCGTTCTCCCGCCGCACTTCCAGACCCGCTTGCGGAACACTTGCGGAACGCTTACCATGTTCGCGATTTGTTTCCGGAGCGCGCCAGCGCGGGGATGAGAGTGTCACATGCTCACGCGTAAGCAGTTGGACCTGCTCCGCTTCATTCAGCAGAGAATGCGCGAGACGGGTGTCCCCCCGTCCTTCGACGAGATGAAGGACGCCCTCGATCTCAAGTCGAAATCGGGCATCCACCGCCTGATCACGGCCCTGGAGGAGCGGGGCTTCCTGCGCCGCCTGCCGAACCGGGCCCGGGCGATCGAGGTGATCCGGCTGCCCGACACGGTGACGGGGCCGGTCGCGGTCGCATCCGGCGGAACCGGATCCGGCGCCGAGGTGGTGCGGTTCAACCCCAGCGTGGTCGAGGGCGGGCGCGCCCACGAGCCAAAGCGGCCCGCCGGCATCCCGGCGATGACGACGGCGCCGGACGAGAACGGCCAGTCGGTCAGCGTGCCGGTGATGGGCCGGATCGCTGCCGGTACGCCGATCTCGGCGATCCAGAGCCAGAGCCGCTCGGTGGCGATGTCGCCGGACTTCCTGGCCAGCGGCGAGCACTACGCCCTGGAGGTGCGCGGCGACTCGATGATCGAGGCCGGCATCCTCGACGGCGACCTGGTGGTGATCCGCCGCCAGGAGACCGCGAATACCGGCGACATCGTGGTGGCGCTGATCGACGACGAGGAGGCGACCCTCAAGCGCCTGCGCCGCCGCGGCTCCTCGATCGCGCTGGAAGCCGCCAATCCGGCCTACGAGACCCGGGTGCTCGGGCCCGACCGGGTGCGGATCCAGGGCCGGCTGGTGAGCCTGGTGCGGAAGTACTGAGGCGGTGCGATCGTGAGGCGGGACCGCATGCCGGCCCGCCCCTACAACGGCATCCCGACCCCGAGGGCTGCCCGCATCCTCAGGCGGTCCGGCTGAAGACGCGCGACGCCGTCGGAAAGCCGGCAGCCGCCTGCTCGTCGAGGCCGAGATTGGCGGCGAGCAGGTGGCGCGGCGCCTGGGCGAGCCAGATTGCCAGCGACGTCTCGCTGTAGGTGCCGCTATCGTGCACGCCGACGATCTCGGCCGTCTCGTTCCCAGTATTCTCGACGGAGTGCCCGCAGGCCCGCGGGATGTAGGCGCAGTCGCCCGGTCCCAGCTCGG
Source organism: Pseudomonadota bacterium (assembly GCA_023386115.1). GTDB lineage: Bacteria > Pseudomonadota > Alphaproteobacteria > Rhizobiales > Beijerinckiaceae > Methylobacterium. The sequence goes on along the minus strand of JAEWKL010000721.1, from coordinate 5,352 downwards.
CGACGGCCAGGCGCTTGTCCGACCCGAACAGGGTCACGCGCGTGCGCCCCCGCAGGACGTAGTGCCACTCGTTCGCGCCCGGGTGCCAGTGCGGGGTGTGGATCGCGCCGGGCGCGAGCCGGACGAGGAGCCCCGTCATCCCCGCCGAGACCGGGAAGGCGCTCGTGGGCGCCACCCGCATCGTGCTGCCGGCGGCGTCCACGGTCGCCGCGCTCCCCGCCAGACCGTAGCGATGCGACCGCGATGGTGCGAGAGGCCGCTCGGCGCGCGCGGCTGGGCCGTCGAGGGGCAGGACGGGCCCCTGCATGATGTAGGTCTCGCCCGGGGGCAGCGACGCCAGCGTCGCCTCCGGCACGTCGAGGGCGTGGCCGAGGATCGCCGGATCGAGGCGGCTCATCCAGTCGGAGAGCCCGAAGGTGCCGTGCTCGCCGTAGAGGCCGTCGTCGAAGGCGAGGATCGCGTGGCACGGATCGGTCCCGAGGGCCTGGATCGCGTGGGCGTGGCCGCCGGGAAAGTACCAGGTGTCCCCGGGCGCGAAGTTGACGACCTCCATCTCGCCCGCGGCGTCGATCACCGTCGCCTGGCAATGCCCGGCGACGATGTAGCCCCACTCGGACGAGGTGTGCCAATGCATCTCGCGCACGCCGCCCGCATTGAGGAACAGATGCGCGCCTGCGATCCCGGTGGCGATGGGAAGCTGGCGCGTCGTGACGTCCCGGGCCCAGCCGCCCGACGTCGCCTTGATCGGGCCGGCATCGAGCGAGATGGTGAAGGCCGGCGCCGCCCCCGCCTTGCGGGGGATCGTGCGCAGGAAGGTGCCGGCGGGAGCGACGTCGGCGCCGGCGGCGTGACCGTCATCGCTGGCGGCGAAGGCTCCGCCGACGGCGAAGCTGCCGCCCGCGGCCAGGGTTCCGAGGAAGACGCGGCGGCTGGTCTGGTCCATGAGGCCCTCTCGACGAAAGGGCACTGTGTCGCGACCAGTCCTGCCCGGCCGGGGCGCCCACGCGCATGATCACGGCTTTGCGTCGACTTGGCATCCTCAGTTTGGTGGACGTTTAAACTTTGATGCGACTTCCGGACGCTGAGCTCCGGAAGTCGATCGGGCCGGCTCGGGCTGTCAGAACTTCCATCGTCTCAATGCGCGCTGCCCGTCGCCACGAACTTGAACAGGAACACGCCCGCGATCACCCACACCACCGGCTTCACGTCGCGGAAGCGGCCGGTGAGCAGCTTGATCACCGCGTAGGTGATGAAGCCGAAGGCGACGCCGTTGGCGATCGAGTAGGTGAAGGGCATCAAGAGCGCGGTGACGCAGGCCGGCAGCACCTCGGTCAGGTCGTCCCAGTCGAGATCGACCAGTTCGTGCAGCATCAGGCAGGCGACGTAGAACAGGGCCGGTGCCGTGGCATAAGCCGGGACCGAGCCGGCCAGCGGCGCGAAGAACAGGCAGGCGAGGAACAGCACGGCCACGGTCGCGGCGGTAAGCCCGGTGCGGCCGCCCTCCTCGACGCCGGACGCGCTCTCGAGATACGCCGTGGTGCTCGACGTGCCGAGGAGCGAGCCGACGAAGATCGACGAGGAATCCGCCATCAGGGCCTTGTCCAGGCGCTTCATCTTGCCCTCGGTGAGCAAGCCCGCCCGGTTGGCGACGCCCATCAGCGTGCCGGTGGCGTCGAAGAGCTCGACCAGGAAGAACACAAGGATCACGTTGAGCAGGCCGCCCGACAGAGCGCCCTTGATGTCGAGGGCGAACAAGGTCGGGGCGATCGACGGCGGCAGCGATGCGACGCCCTGGAAGCTGTTGTCGGCGACGATGAAGCTCAAGGCCGTCACCGACAGGATTCCGGCGAGCAGCGCGCCCCGCACCTTGCGCACCGAGAGCACCGCGACGATCAGGAAGCCCAGCACCGCCAGCACCGTGCTCGGCTTGTGCAGGTCGCCGAGGGTGACGAAGGTCGCCGGGCTCGCCGCCACCACGCCGGCGCTCTTGAGCGCGATGATCGCCAGGAACAGCCCGATGCCGACCGTGATGGCGATGCGCATCGAGCGCGGGATGCCCTCGACGATGATCCGGCGCAGGCCCGTCAGCGTGACGGCCATGAAGCACAGGCCGGAGATGAAGACCGCGCCGAGCGCCGCCTGCCAGGTGTAGCCCATCTGGAGCACCACCACGTAGGCGAAGTAGGCGTTGAGCCCCATGCCGGGAGCGAGGGCGATCGGGTAATTGGCGTAGAACGCCATCACCAGCGAGCCGATCGCCGCGACGAGGCAGGTGGCGACGAACACCGCGCCCTTCGGCATCCCGGCATCGCCCAGGATGTTGGGATTGACGAAGACGATGTAGGCCATCGTCAGGAAGGTGGTGAGCCCGGCGAGCAGTTCCGTGCGAATCGTAGTGCCGTGGGCCGAGAGCGCGAAGGTGCGCTCCAGAAGACCCCCTTTCGACGGGTCGCCTTGCCGGGTCAGCCCGTCGTCGCGCTTCAGGTCCATCGCTCCTCCTCACCGCTCTGGGTCGCGTTGCTTGATCTGCCGGTAGATCCGGTCGGGCGCGAAGGGCGTCGCGGTCAGCCGCGCGCCGGTCGCGTCCCGGATGGCGTTGGCGAGCGCCGCCGCCACGGGGTTGAACGGGCTCTCGCTCATCGACTTGGCGCCGAGCGGCCCGATCCCGTCACGGGTGTCGGCGAAGATCACCTCGGTGCGCGGCACGTCGGCGATGGCCGGGATGTGGTAGGTGCGGAAGGACGGGGTCGCGACCCGGCCCTCGGCATCGATCCGGAGATCCTCGTAGAGCGCGGCGCCGAGCGCCTGGGCGACGCCGCCCTCGATCTGGCCGCGGCACTGCACCGGGTTCATCACCCGCCCGGCATCGGCGGCATGGACGCTTCGGAGGATGCGCAGCTCTCCGGTCCCCGGATCCACCGCGACCTGGAAGCCCTGGACGTTGAACGCCACCGAGCGCGGGGTGCCGTCGGCCTGTCCCAGGGCTTCCGCGGGGCCGAGATCGGCGAGAGGGATCCGCGCGTCGCCCGCCGTGACGGCGTCGCCGTCGAGCCGGCAGGCGGCGGGATCGACCGCGAGCCGTGCCGCGGCACGCTCGCGCAGGATCGCGGCGAGGTGTTCCGCGGCGCGCAAGGCGGCCTGGCCGGCCACCACGATGCCGGTGCTGCCATAGGCGCCGGTATCGTGCCCGACCGCATCGGTGTCGCCCTGGCGCAAGCCGATCCGGTCCGGCGTGGTGCTCAGGGCTTCCGCGGCGATCTGGCCGTGCACCGTCGAGGTGCCGTTGCCGAACTCCACCGTGCCGACGCTTAACGTATAGCGCCCGCCCGCGTCGAGCGCGAGGCGCGCTTGCGCGAAGTGGCCGCGGGGCGGGATGGTGTCGATCATCGCGAGTGCCATGCCGGATCCCGTGCGCCAGCCCGGCGGGCCCGGGGGAGGGGGCGCGGACAGGGCCGCGGCGACCGCGTCGAGGCATTGGTCGAGCCCGTAGCTGCCGTACTGGACGTCGTGCGGCTCCAGGCTCGTCGAGACCATCGGGTCGCCGGGCCGCACGACGTTGCGGCGGCGGAGCTCGAACGGGTCGAGGCCGAGGGCCCGGGCGAGCTCGTCCATGGCGGATTCGACCGCGAAGATGGTCTGGCTCAGGCCGTAGCCGCGAAACGCGCCCGCCGGCAGGGTGTGGGTGTGGACGGAATAGCCGTCGACCCGCTTGTTGGCGCAGCGGTAGACCGCGATCACCTCGTTGCAGCCGTGATGCAGCACGCCGCCGGCATGGTTGCCGTAGGCGCCGGTATTCGACAGCACGTCGAGGGCGATCGCCGTCAGGGTGCCGTCGCGGCGGGCGCCCAAGCGCACCCGCACCCGCATCGGATGGCGGGTCGTGGTGGCGGTGAACTGCTCGGTGCGGGTCAGCTCCCAGCGCACCGGCCGGCCGGTCGCCAGCACGGCGAGCGCCACCAGGTCCTCGGTCAGCATCTCCTGCTTGCCCCCGAAGCCGCCGCCGACCCGGCCGCACTCGACCCGGACCTCCTCGCGCGGGAGATCGAACAGGGCGCAGAGGGCGTCGCGGGTGAGGAACGGCACCTGGGTGCTGGAGCGGATGACGAGGCGCCCCTCCGGGTCGCGCCAGCCCAGAGCCGCATGGGTCTCCAGATGCGCGTGCTGGATCCGCTGCGAACGATAGGTGCCCTCGTGCACCACGTCCCCCGCGGCGAGACCCGCCGCGACGTCGCCGATCTCGCCATGTGCCTCGGCCGCGAGGTTGGGATGGGGATGCAGCGGGGCTGCATCCTCGCCGGTCGGGCGCGCGCCGTGGACCAGGGGCGCGTCAGCGTCGAGGGCATGCTCGGGATCGAGGCAGGCCGGGAGCACCTCGTAGTCGACGCGCAAGGCCCGGCAGCCGGCCTCCGCCGCCGCCTCGCTCTCGGCGAGCACCGCCGCGACCCGCTGGCCGACGAAGCGCAGCACCGGGTCGAGCACCCGGCTGTCGCTGGCATCGTCGGCGGGGTTCTGGTGCCGGGCGGTGGAGAAGAGCCGGTCCGGCGCGTCCGTATGGGTGAGCACCCGCACCACCCCGGGCAGGGCCAGGGCGGCGCTCGTGTCGATGCGCAGGATCCGCGCATGGGCATGGGGCGAGCGCAGCACCGTCAGGTGCAGGGCGCCGGGCAGATCGCGGTCGAGGGTGTAGCGTGCCCGGCCGCTGACGAGGGCGGCGCTCGCCGGGGCCGGGGGGCTACGTCCGCAGGTCGACGGGATCACTCCGTCGATGCCCGCGATCTCGGGCGAGATCGCGGCGATCTCGGGCGAGATCGCCGCGATCGCATCCGCGATCGCCCGGTAGCCGGTGCAGCGGCAGAGATTGCCCTTCAGGGCCGCCGGCAGGTCCTTCCGCTGGCCCTGGTCGAGGGCGGCGGCCGTCATGACCATGCCGGAGGTGCAGAAGCCGCACTGGAACGCTTGCGCGGCGACGAAGGCCGCCTGCACCGGGTGGAGTTTGTCCGGCACGCCGCCGTCCGGCGCGCAGGGGCCGGCCAGCCCCTCGGCCGTGGTGATGCTCCGGTCCGCCGCCCGGAAGGCCGGCACCAGGCAGGAATGCAGCGGCTCGCCGTCGACATGCACCGTGCAGGCGCCGCAATCGCCGGCATCGCAACCCTTCTTGACCCCGAACCAGCCGAGCTCGCGCAGCAAGGTGCGCAGGCATTGTCCGGCGCGGGGCGCGGCCTCGTGGACCGTTCCGTTGACCGTCAGCTTCATGCGCCGCCTCCCGCGAGCTCGGCCCGGACCTCCTCGGCGAGGAGCCCGGTGACGTGGCGGCGCCACTCCCGCGCCCCGTGGACCTCCTCGTACCAGAGC
>JAEWKL010000700.1 GCA_023386115.1 Pseudomonadota bacterium | reverse complement strand
GCGCTGCCCCGCTCCGCGTTGGCGCCGGTCGCCGCGCACCGGCCGCCGACCGAGCGGACGCAATGCCCGGTCGGCCTCGGCGCCTTCGAGCTGCTCCAGGCCGAGATGCGTCTCCCTGAGGTCGAGGACCTGCTCGGCTGCCGCGGCACCATCGACGCCACCGCGACGATCCCCGGGCTCGGCACCTTCGAGACGTATGTCTGGTCGGACCGCGGCAGCGGCGGCACCATCACGGTGGTCTTCCAGAACAAGCGCCTTCGCTCGAAGGCGCAGCGCGGCCTCGGCGCGGAAGCGGTGCGCGGCGGCTGAGCGACGGGGCGGGAGCCGATGCGCGACGCTGCTCCCAGGTGGGATGGCGGAAGGAGGGTTGGCGGTCCCTCAAGGATCTCTCCCGGTTCGTGGGCCTTGCCGGCTTCGAGGCTGTCGCGAACGGGGCGCGGAGGAGAGCGACGGTCAAGATCAAGCGCCACTCGGAGAGCCTGGGCGCATGTCCTCTCACCATCGGCTCCGCGTGCCGACAGTGCCATCCGCGCCGATAGTCGTCGCCTGACGGGCAGGACGTGAGGCCGCTCGTCGAACCGGCTCGCCCTTTCTCTCCAACAGGAGTATCGTCGGCTCAGTCGCGTCCGTGCAGCCGCTTCTCAGAGGAGCGCTCCATGCCTGAGATCCGTATCGTCGGGACCGAGGACGGCACCTACACGATCTACTGCGGCCACGAGGTGATTGCCTCGGGTCTTACCCACGGCCAAGCTATCGCTCACCTGATGCACGAGGGTGCACGACTGGGGTGATCGACGGCTGGCGGAATGATGCTCGGCGACGCGGCCGCCAAGGAGGAGGGACCTTGCAGAAATCCCGCTCCCGCGTGCCCCTTGCAGGCGTCCGCGCCCGCGAGGCGTGAATGTCACTGAAGCAGTGATCCGATGGCATCCAAGCAAAGCGACAGGTCGTCCTCGGTGACGTAGACATGAGGGCTCAGGCGCAGGGCCCCCGACCGCTCGCTCGCGAAGATGCGTTGGTCCCGCAGGCATCCGATTAACCCGTCCGGGAGGCCGCCCGTGGCGCGGACTCCGAGGATATGGGGGGCGCGCCACGCCCGCGGCGCAACCGTGAGCCCCAGGGCTTGGACGCCCTCGGCGAGGCGATCGGTCCATCCCCGCAGCCGGGCGGTCACCCTCGACATATCCCAGCCGGCGACCAGTTCCAGACCGGTTGCCGCCATAGGAAGCAGTACCGGGTCGTTCAGTTCACCCCGATCATAGCGCCGCGCACCGGCCACGGATGCGCGGTTGCCGAGGTGCTCCTCGATGGCCCTGCCTCCCTGTCGGTGCGGCGCAGCGTAGAGGAAGGCGAGGCCGTAGGGGCCGAGTGCCCACTTGTAGCTCGGGAAGGCGAGGAAATCCGGCCGCCACCGCTTCACGTCTACCGGTACTGCGCCGACTGCCTGGGTCGCATCGACAACGAGCGCGGCACCCGTGGCGTGGACCGCGGGTGCCAGCCGGTCGAGATCGATCAGCGTGCCGTCGGTCCAGTGCAGCGGGGTCAGGGTCGCGAGCGCCAGCGGCGGTCCGGCAGGACGGCCGATGGCTGTCAGCAGGGCCTCCGTCCAATTGCCATCGCAGGGGCGGGCGACCTCCTCGACGACGAGCCCCCTCTCCACGGCGAGGCGGTCGAAGGCGAGGCACAACGATGGGAACTCATCGGCGACCCGTAGCACGCGGCTGCCCGGCGCGAGCGCGAGATTGGCTCCCGCCGTCGCCATTGCATGGCTCACCGAACCGACGATCGCGATATCGTCGGTGCCGGCACCAACCAGCCTGGCGGCGCCGGCACGCGCCCGCTCCGCCCAAGTGGAAATCGCGTCGCGGGAATGGGCCCAAGGCTGGCTCTTGGCCAATATGCCGGTCTCGCCGGCTTCGCGAACCACACGGGGCAATGGGGACCACGCTGCCGCGTCGAGGTAGCTGACGTCAGCCGGAACCTCGAAGAGGTGCCTCTGGCACTCAAGCAGTTCAGCCGTCGCGATCATGGAAAATCACTTCCCGAGTGCCCCTTCCCGAGTGCCCCTTGCCGAGTGCCCCTTGCCGAGTGCCCCTTGAAGGCCTTGTCCCGCCGGATGTCGCCGACGACGGTGCGCGTATCCCGGTGGCCGGACTGATCCGTGATGCGACCGAGATCCAGCCCGCGCGCCGCCACGGTCGAGATGTCGCCGGCCCGCAGGAAGTGAGCCCCGACCGTCGCGGCGTCGATCCGCATCGACGCCGCGGTCACGATGTGGAGTGTCGCCGCGACTTTCCGGTCCGGGGCGATGCCCACCTTGCGCCGAATGCCTGTCGCCGATGAGATTCGCCCTCAGGATCCCCAATCAGACTGCGCGACACCCCGACCCGTGCGGAGGCACCTGCCCCCGGGGCTCCTGGTGGAAGTCCGCTGGACGCTCACGCCGCGCGGCGGGGTGGAAGGAGCGCCCAAGGTGCGCGACAGGTCGCTTCGGGGCAAGGTGTCTCGGGGACAAATTCCGGGACCATCCCGGAGCGGGTTGCGCAAAAGCTTGGTGCGCACGCGCTCGGATTCGCGATAGGGAGAAGGCCATGCCCCCCGCCCGACCCGCCGCATTCCTCGCCCGGTTCCGCGGCCTCGCCGGCCTTTCGCCCGGCGCTCCTCCTCGTCCCGGCGGCTCATTGCACGTTCGCCGCGATGGCGCCCTCCTCACGACAGCACGGAGAGAGAGACGCAGGCCCGCCTTGGATTGCAGCGGCGGCCGATCCCGGCATCGTGTTCTCCTTCGTCATTCCGCAGGTGAAAATTCATGAGCAGCTTGAAATTCGGAACGTCTGGACTGCGCGGCCTGGTGACGGATCTCGTCGGACGGCCCAGCTACGCCTACGCTGCCGCGTTCTTCGCCTCCGTCGGTGGAGAGGCAGGCTCAGGCCGCGAGGTGGTGATCGGGCGTGACCTGCGCAGCAGCAGCGCGGAGATCGCCGCAACCGTGGCCACGGCGGCCGCGGCGGCCGGCCTCGTCGCGATCGATTGCGGCCCGCTGCCGACTCCCGCCCTGGCGCTCGAGGCGCGGCGGCGCGGAGCTTGCGCCGTCATGGTCACCGGCAGCCACATCCCTGAAGATCGCAACGGATTGAAGTTCTATCGCCCCGACGGGGAGATCACCAAAGCCGACGAAGCCGCGATCCTGGCCGCGCTCGGCGATGTCGCGGCGGGCGCTCCTCTTCCTCCGGTTGTCCCTGCCGAGCCGGAGCCGGATGCCATCGCGCGCTATCGCCGCCGGTATCTCGATGCGTTCAAGGCGGACACCCTGACCGGTCAAAAGATCGCCGTCTACCAGCAGAGTTCCGTCGCCCGCGACCTGCTCGTCGACCTGCTCGAGGCCCTGGGAGCCGACGTCTCGCCGATCGGCCGATCCGAGACCTTCGTTCCGATCGATACCGAGGCCCACCGGCCGGAGGATGTCGCGTTCATCCGCGACGTCATGGCATCCGGCCGGTTCGACGCCCTCGTGACGACCGACGGCGATGCGGATCGCCCCCTGATCGCGGATGGGACGGGCCGCATCGTGCGAGGGGACGTCCTCGGGCTCATCACCGCCCGCTACCTCGGCGCCGATGCCGTCGTCGTTCCCGTCACGGCCGGCTCCGCCATCGAGCGCGCCGGCGGCTTCCGGCAGGTGCGGCGCACCCGGGTCGGTTCCCCCTTCGTGATCGCCGGCATGGAGCAGGCGGAGCGGGACGGCGCGACGATCGTCTGCGGCTTCGAGGCCAATGGCGGGTTCCTGCTCGGCTCGGACAGCCCCGTCGGCGACGAGATCCTTCCCGCCCTGCCGACGCGCGACGCGGTCCTGCCGATCCTCGCGACCCTGGCCGCGGCGAGGCAGGCCGCCATGCCGCTCGCCGACCTCGTGGTCACGCTCGACGTGGGCGAGACGGCCAGCAACCGGCTCCCCAACGTCGCCGCGGAGCGCAGCGGCGCCCTCCTCCGGCAGCTCAAGGACGAGGCGTTCCGCCGCGACTTCCTCCGCCCGGTCGGGGAGCCGGGCGCGGTCGACGAGCAGGACGGGGTCAGGATCGAACTCGACGGCGCGCGGACGATCCACTTCCGGCCCTCGGGCAATGCACCGGAACTCCGCTGCTACGCGGAGGCGAAGTCCGCCGCGGAGGCCGAAGACCTGGTGAGGTGGGGCCTCGCGGCGGCGGCCGCCGTGATGGAGCACAACGCGGGATAGCGCCTGCTCCCGGCTGCCTGATCCCGTGCAGGAGCGACGGCGACACCGCAGGCCGGGGACGCGCTCATCCTGAGCGGACTGGCGTTACCCCGCCAAAGCCAGTCCGTTTGGGCGACCTCGGGCATGCCGCCGCCTCGGTCCGTGCGAGCCGGCGGCATCCGTGCCGTACATCCTCCGACCGAGCGGAATGACTCTCGAACCTTCACCGCACGGCCGGCTCACATGCGGCGTGCCGCGTGGTCAGGACACCGCCCCGGCGAATTTTTCCAGGTGGCTCCACGCCTCCACCCCGTACTTGCCCTTCCACTCGGTGTAGAAGCCGGCCTTGCGCAGGCGGTCCTGGAAAGGCGCGGCGGGCGCATCGTTGATCGCGAAGCCGGCCTTGCCCAGAGCCTCGCGCATCGCCACCCCCTGGCTCTCGATGTCCCGGCGCTGGTCGAGAGCCGCCTGGTTGAAGTGGCGGGCGAGCACCGCCTTCACGTCCTCCGGCAGGCGCGACCAGGTCCGGTGGCCGGACATCAGCCAGAACCCGTCCCAGATGTGGTTGGTGAAGGAGAGATATTTCTGCACCTCCGCCAGCTTGAAGCTCGTGATGATGGCGAGCGGGTTCTCCTGCCCGTCCACCACCTTCGTCTGCAGGGCCGAGTAGGCCTCCGAGAAGTTGAGCGCCACCGGGGCGGCCCCGAGCGCCCGGAAGGCGGAGGTGAACAGCGCGCTGTTCGGCACCCGGAGCTTCAAGCCCTCGAAATCGGCCGGGCCGGTGATCGGGCGGATGCTGGTCGTGGTCTGGCGGAAGCCGTTGTCCCACATCCGCTCGAACGGGACGAGGCCGGCCTTCGTGATCTCGGAGCGGAGATAGGCGCCGAGCTCGCCGTCGACCGCCGGCCAGACCTTGTCGTAGCCGCTCCACGCGAAGGCGATGTTGATCAGCGAGGCCCGGGGCACCAGCGTCGCCAGGTTCGAGGACGACTGCGCGAACATCTCGAGCGCGCCCGAGCGCAGCTGGCTCAGCATGTCGGTGTCCGAGCCGAGCTGGCCGTTGGGGAAGACCGCGACCTCGACCGCCCCGTTCGTCTCCTTGGCGACCCGCTCCGCCGCCTCGCGCAGGCGGATCGTCGCCGGATGGGTGTCGGGCGTCACCACCCCGCATTTCAGCCGCAGGGCCCCGCCCTGCGCCCGGACCCACGGGGCGGGGAGGATCGCCGCGGCGGCGGCGCCGGCGAGCAGGCTGCGGCGGGTGACGTGGTGCATGGTGTTCCCCCTCGACATGCCCCACCTCCGCGCTCGGGCGCCGATGCGCCGGCCCGAAGCGGGGCGGTTCTTCGGCGGCACCCTAGGCCGGTCCGCGACCCCGCGCCACCGTCCGGAGCGCCGCTCCGTCCGGCCCGAACTCCGCCAGCATCAGCTCGACGAAGCGGCGCAGCTTGGCGGTCGGGCGCCGGTCGCGCATCGTCAGCAGGTGCATCGGCCGCGACGGCGCCTCCCACTCCGGCAGGACCCGGACGAGGCG
>JAEWKL010000667.1 GCA_023386115.1 Pseudomonadota bacterium | reverse complement strand
CGGCGAGGAAGCCCGCCAGCCACGCCCGCTGCAGGGCGGTGGTGGAGCCGAGGGCGGCGTCGAGATGGGCCCGCTCGGCGTCGCCGAAGGGAGCCGTGCGGGGAAGAAGCGCGGAGCGAGACATACCCGCACAGATGTGCCCGCACCGCCCCCGAGTCAACCAAAATGTTCTTTTTGAAGAACGGGCTTGCGGGAGATGATCGCTATCGTCTGGATCCTTCGACGGAGAATATTATTTCCCGCCGGCCGCGAGGGGCTGGACGAAGGGCGCCGTCGGAAGCGGCAACGCCGTGGTGCTCTTCACCTTCTCCATGGCGAAGCGCGACGTCACGTTCTTCAGCGGCAGCACCGCGATCAGGCGCTTGTAGAAGGCGTCGTAGGCCTGCATGTCGGCCACCACGACGCGGAGCATGTAATCCACGTCGCCGGCCATGCGGTAGAATTCCAGCACCTCCGGCATGGCCGAGACGGTGGCGGCGAACCGCTCCAGCCATTCGCGGGAATGGTCGCTGGTCTCGATCGAGACGAAAACCGTTAACCCCAGGCCCAGTTTCACCGGGTCGAGCACCGCCACCCGGCGGTCGATCACCCCGTCGGCTTCGAGGCGTTGGATGCGCTTCCAGCACGGGGTCTGCGACAGGCCGACGCGCTCCCCGATCTGCGCGATCGACAGGGTGGCGTCGTTCTGGAGCAGGGCGAGGATCTTCAAATCGATGGCATCCACTGCGCGGCTCCGATTCTGGAGAAGATTCTTTCAAGGCTTACCCTGGGGCATGGAACGAATTTTCTGCCGGGTCGCTTGCCGGGTCCCGAATATCCCGAGATGCGGGGGCGGGGCCTGCGCAAAACACCGGGACCGCATCCCAGCCATGCCTTGACAGTGTTCGGTATAGCGAACAGTTACCGGATCACACAAGCAGCCAATCCCGGGCTCCCCATGACCCTTTCCCTCGACGGCGCGGCGCAGGAGCTGGCGGCGCGCCTGCGTCCCCTCGCCCTGCCGGAGCGCCTCGCGCTGATCGACGCGACGGTGGACGGCCGCCTGGTCTTCACCACGAGCTTCGGCCTCGAGGACCAGGCCCTGACCCACGCCTTGCGCATGGCCAAGTCGCGGGCCGAGATCGTCACCCTCGATACCGGCCGGCTCTTCCCCGAGACCTACGACGTCTGGGCCGAGACCGAGGCGGCCTACGGCTTTCGCATCCGCGCCTACGCGCCCGAGCGCGAGGCCGAGGAGCACTTCGTGGCGGAATCCGGCATCAACGGTTTCCGCCATTCGGTGGCGGCGCGCCAGGCCTGCTGCGGCTTCCGCAAGGTCGAGCCCCTAGGCCGGGCCCTGGCCGGCGCCGCCGGCTGGCTCACGGGCCTGCGCGCCGGGCAATCGGCCAACCGGGCCGAGACGCCGCTGGCCGAGGCCGATCACGCCCGCGGGTTGATCAAGCTCAACCCCCTGGCCGACTGGACCCGCGAGGCGATCGCCGAGCTGATCCACCAGAACTACGTGCCCTACAACGTGCTGCACGACCGCGGCTTCCCGTCGATCGGCTGTGCGCCCTGCACCCGCGCCGTCAAGCTCGGCGAGCCCGAGCGGGCCGGCCGCTGGTGGTGGGAGCAGGCGGGCAAGCAGGAATGCGGCCTGCACGTCGCGGGTGCCCCCGGCAGCGCGATCGCACCCGGCCGGGAGCCCGCCGCCTTCGAGCCGGCACTTTCCGACAGTAAACGCTCACCCGAATCATCCTCGACCAAGACCAACCCGGAGCTGGCCGCATGAGCGCCGCCCTCAAGACCCGTACGGACGGCCTCGACCGCCTGACCCACCTCCAGCGCCTGGAGGCCGAGAGCATCCACATTATGCGGGAGACGGTCGCCGAGACCGAGAACCCGGTGATGCTGTATTCGATCGGCAAGGATTCCTCGGTGCTGCTGCACCTGGCCCTGAAGGCCTTCGCGCCGGGCCGGCTGCCGTTCCCGCTGCTCCACGTCGACACGACCTGGAAGTTCCGCGAGATGATCGCGTTCCGCGATCGGCGCGCCAAGGAACTCGGTCTCGATCTCCTCGTCTACACCAACCCGGACGGGCTCGCCCGCGGCATCGGGCCGGTGAGCCACGGCTCCGAGGTCCATACCGACGTGATGAAGACCCAGGCTTTGCGCCAGGCCCTCGACAAGTACAAGTTCGACGCGGCCTTCGGCGGCGCGCGCCGCGACGAGGAGGCCTCGCGGGCCAAGGAGCGCATCGTCTCGTTGCGCACCGCCCAGCACCGCTGGGACCCGAAGCGCCAGCGCGCCGAGCCCTGGCACCTCTACAACATGAAGAAGCAGCGCGGCGAATCCCTTCGCGTGTTCCCGCTGTCGAACTGGACCGAGCTCGATATCTGGCTCTACATCGAGCAGGAGAACATCCCGATCGTGCCGCTCTACTTCGCGGCCGAGCGCCCGGTGGTGAGCCGCGACGGGCAGCTGATCATGGTCGACGACGAGCGCCTGCCGCTCCAGCCTGGGGAGACACCGGAGATGCGTCTTGTGCGGTTCCGGACGCTGGGCTGCTACCCGCTGACCGGCGCGGTGGAAAGCGATGCCGCGACCCTGCCGGAGATCATCGGCGAGACGCTGGCCGCCCGCACCTCCGAGCGGCAGGGACGGGTGATCGACAAGGACGGCGCCGGCGCCATGGAGCGCAAGAAGCAGGAAGGTTACTTCTGATGACCGTGCACCAATCCACCCGCGCCTTCGGCTACGAGGCCTTCCTCGCCGCCCACCAGCGGAAGGAAGTGCTGCGCTTCATCACCTGCGGCTCGGTCGACGACGGCAAGTCGACCCTGATCGGGCGGCTCTTGCACGACACCAAGCAGATCTTCGACGATCAGGTCAGCGCGCTGGAGCGCGACTCGCGCCGCCACGGCACCCGGGGCGGGGAGCTGGATCTGGCGCTCCTCGTCGACGGCCTGCAGGCCGAGCGCGAGCAGGGCATCACCATCGACGTCGCCTACCGCTTCTTCTCGACCGAGCGCCGCTCGTTCATCGTCGCCGACACCCCCGGCCACGTCCAGTATACCCGCAACATGGCGACCGGCGCCTCGACCGCCGAGGTCGCGGTGCTGCTCGTCGATGCCCGCAAGGGACTGAGCCCGCAGACCCGGCGCCACGCCCTGCTGGTCTCGATGCTCGGCATCCGCCGCGTCGTGCTGGCGGTCAACAAGATGGACCTGATCGGCTGGTCGCAAGACCGGTTCGAGGCGATCGTCGCCGCATTCGAGGCCTTCGCCAAAGGTCTCGCCTTCGCCGAGGTCACCGGCATCCCGCTCTCGGCCGCGAACGGCGACAACGTCGTGCTGCCGGGCGCTGCCGCTCCCTGGTTCACCGGCGTGCCGCTGCTGCAATACCTTGAGGAGGTGCCGGCCCATGTCGAGGAGGAGGCCTCACCCTTCCGCATGGCGGTGCAGTGGGTCAACCGGCCGAATTCCGACTTCCGCGGCTTCTCCGGACTGATCGCCTCGGGCAGCGTCGCGGTCGGCGACGCGGTGGTGGTGGCGCCGTCGGGCACCCCGTCGAAGGTCGCCCGGATCGTCACCTATGACGGCGATCTCGCCCGGGCCATCGCCGGCCAGTCGGTGACCCTGGTCCTCGCCGACGAGGTCGACGCGTCCCGCGGCAGCGTGATCGCGGCGGCCGGGCAGGCACCGCTGGTGAGCGACCGGCTCGACGTGCGGCTGTTCTGGGCCAACGAGACCGAGCTGAAGCCGGGTGCGACCTATCTCGCGAAGGTCGGCACCGTGACGGCGAATGCAGTGGTCGAGGTGGTGCGCGCACGCATCGACACCGAGACCGGACAGGGGGTGCGGGCCGGGTCCCTGAGCGCCAACGACATCGGCGACGTCACCTTGAGCCTGGACCGCAAGGTCGCGGTCGATGCCTATCGCCAGAACCGCGACACCGGCAGCCTGATCCTGATCGACCGCACGACCACCGACACGGCGGCGCTCGGCCTGGTCCAGGCCCTGCCGGCGGCTCCACAGGGCGGGACC
>JAEWKL010000664.1 GCA_023386115.1 Pseudomonadota bacterium | reverse complement strand
CCCGGGGCAGGGCCGAGACCGGATCCGGCCGCTCGCGGACGCCGCAGCCCGGGCACCAGGCGAAGCCCCGCGGCAGCGCGCGGGGCGGCTCCGCCACGACCGGCAGGCCGAGCTCGGCGGCGATCCGTGTGAGGAGCTGACGCAGATTGTCGGTCCCGCCGGCGCGGAAATAGCCGTCGAGGGTCGTCCGAAGGGCGGGCGTCACCGTCGAGACCGCGTCGAGGCGCGGATCCGGCCGGTCGTCCCCCGGCAGCACCGCGAGCGGGATACGGTGAGCCCGGCAGGTCTCGGAGAGCCGCTCGATGCCGTAGCGCCAGTAATCGAGCCCGCCGAGGCAGCGCACCAGCACGAAGCGGGCCCGGGCGATCACCGCGTCGGCATAGAGGTCGACGGAGAGCGGATGGCGCAGCTGCGCGAGCTTGGCGAGCCGCAGGCTCGGCCAGTCCCCCGGCAGCCCCGCATAGGCTTCGCTGAGGCCGGCGAGGTCGGAATCGGTGAAGGACAGCGCGACGACGTCGCCGGGCGGCTGACCCAGATCGACCGCCGCCTCGCCCTCGTCGAGGGAGACCGTATCGATGCGCAGGAGGTGCATCGGCTGGCCTCAGGCGCAGAACGAGGAATTCCGGGCACGCAGCATCGCCCGGACCGGCCCATGGCCGACCACTTCGTGACGCTCGCCCTGGCGTTCCTGCCAAGCGAAAAACCCCTGCACGCTCCGGCGCCGCGGCGCGGGCTCCGACATGCGATGCCCTCCCGGGCCGATGCTTCTAGAGTGACTTGGACGACTCGGCATCCATCGCCCACCTACAACGACAAAGCGCCGTTCCCTCCTCTCCCCCAGGTGGGGAGAGGAGGGAACGCGCACCTCTCGTCGTTACCCCCGCAACGCCGCCGCCACCGCCTCCTTGTCGAACCCGGTGAGCCCGATCACCACCAGCGTCCCGTCCCGGTGCTCGGCCGGGCGCCAGGGGCGGTCGTAATGGTGGGCGACACGGCGGCCGACACCCTGGACGACGAGGCGCATCGGCTTGTCGGCGACGGCGCAGAAGCCCTTGATCCGCAGGACCCCCGCCACCTCGGCGGCCTTGGCGACGCGAGCAGCCAGGTCCTCGGGCGAGCCCGCGGCCTGCACGGGAAGCGCCACGCTCTCGAAATCGTCGTGGTCGTGGTCTGCTTCCGTCTCGTGGTGCGAGGGCCGCGCGGCGAGGTCGTCCTCCGCCGCGGCATTGAGGCCGAGCAGCACGCGCGGATCGAGGGCGCCGTGCGCGGTCTCGACGAGCTTGACGGCCCGCGGCAGCTGCGCCTCGACCTCGGCGCGGACCCGCGCCCGCTCGCCCTCGTCGAGGAGGTCCGACTTGTTCATCACGACGAGGTCGGCGCAGAGGAGCTGGTCCTCGAACACCTCCTCCAGCGGGTTCTCGTGATCGACGCTGGCATCCGCCGCCCGTTGCGCCGCCAGCGCCTCCGGATCGTCCGCGAAGGCGCCGGAGGCCACCGCCGGGCCGTCCACCACCGCCACCACGCCGTCGACGGTCACCCGCGAGCGGATCGCCGGCCAGTTGAAGGCCTGGACCAGGGGCTTCGGCAGGGCGAGGCCGGAGGTCTCGATCAGGATGTGCTCCGGCGGCTCCGGCCGGTCGAGGAGCTTGTTGAGCGCCGGCACGAAATCGTCGGCGACGGTGCAGCAGATGCAGCCGTTCGGCAGTTCCACCACCGCGTCGGCGTCGCAGCCCGGGATGCCGCATTCGGCGAGCAGCGACCCGTCGAAGCCGACATCGCCGAACTCGTTCACGATGATCGCGAGGCGCCGGCCATCGTTGTGCTCGACGGCGTGGCGCACGAGCGTCGTCTTGCCGGCGCCGAGGAAGCCCGTGACGATGGTGCAGGGGATTTTTTTGAGGATGGTCATGGGCAAGGTTGCTCTGGATCGGCCGGCGCGGGAGGGATGCGGGCGACGACGCCCTTGCGGAATTCCTGCGGACGCTCGCGCCAGGGCACGATGCCGTCCGGGGTCCCGGCATAGAGGCCGATGCCGTCGAGGATGACCTCGGCGGAGACCGCTGGGTCGAGGTCGCCGTAGACGTAGGTCCAGCGGCCGGGGCTCGCGACCGCGACGGTGCAGGGCCGCTTGCAGACCGAGAGGCATTCCACCGGCTCGATCCGCAACGCAGCCCCGGGCCGGGCCGCGAGCGCCTGCCTCAGCGCCTCGTGCAGGCGGGCGCCGGCGCGGGGACCGTCCGCTGGATCGGCGGCGTCGCGGCAGGTGGTGCAGACGTAGAGGGTGCAGCTATCGGAGGGAATCGGCGCGCTCACGCGGCGACCTCGCTCCGGCGCGCGGCGCCCTTCGTCCCCGCAACCGTCCCCCACGCCCAGCCGAAGGCGAGGCCGAGCACCGTCCAGAACGCAAAGGCGACCGCCAGCGACCGGGCAGCGAATTGCGCCGCATAGACCGGCGGCATCGCGGAGATCTCTTCCGGCCCGCGCGGGGCGCCCCAGGCATGCGGCGCAACGATGAGGGCGAGGCCGATCGCGATCGCGGCGGGTCCGCGGCGGATCGCCACCAGGTAGAGGCCGCAGGCGGTGGCGAGCGCCGTCGCCACCCACCAGAGC
>JAEWKL010000654.1 GCA_023386115.1 Pseudomonadota bacterium | reverse complement strand
GCGCCGCGCCGGTTACGGCCGCCGTCACGGCGCGTCACCCGTCGGCACCGGTACCGGCAGCAGGGCGTCCAGCATCGCCGCGGGTTCGAGGGTCGGGTCGAGCACCAGGAGGCGCCCCTCGCCGAGGGAGCCGGCCGTAGCGAGCGTCAGGCTGCGCTTGGGACACAGGCCGAGGCAGCCGGTCTCGACCACCCGCACCTTGCGGCCGCGGCGATCCGTCTTGAGGGCGCGCTTCAGCCCGCCCCGGACCGCCTTGGCGCCGACCCCCTGCCGCTTGGCGCACTTGGCGCACACCATGACGATCTCGGCGAAGGGCGCGGTCGCCACCTTGGCCGGTCCTTTGGCGGGCCCGCGTTTCGTTACCTCGGCCTTGCTCACCGCGTCCCGGCCTCCCGTTCCGTCACCGCATCCGAGGCCGTGGTTAACCGCCGCTCGGGGCGGGTGCAACGCGGCATGAACGCGGCGTGGCTCTTCGGTCCTGAGCGGGCCGTCCGGCAGGTGGTTCGTAGCGGTCGAGGTCAGGCGCGTGCCGACCCGAATCGCCGGGCCCCTGAATCACCGCGCCCGACGCGCACGGGTGTAATCGATCGGTGGCTGGCCGACATGCCGAGCGAAGGCGACGCTGAACGTGCTCGCCGAACTGTAGCCCACCCGCTCCGCCACCTCGGCCATTCCGGCCGACTCGCGGCTCAGCAGGTCCTTGGCGAGCGCCATGCGCCATGCCAGCAGGTACTCCATCGGCGTCACCCCGACCTCGCGTCGGAACCGCTCGAAGAAGGTCGACCGCGAGAGGCCTGCCTCCCGGGCAAGGTCGACCACCGTCCACGCGTCGGCCGGTCGGTCGTGCATCAACCGCAACGCGGCACCGAGCCGGTTGTCGGCGAGCCCGCGCAACAATCCCGAGGGAGCCGTCGGCCTGGCGGTGGAGCGCAGCGCCTCGATCAGCAACACCTCCAGCAGCCGAGGCAGGACCACGTCGCGGCCGGGCCTGTCGCCGCGGGTCTCCTCGTTCACGAGGCTGAGCAAGGTGGTCAGCCGCCCCTCGCCACGCACGTGCACGAACCGGGGCAACAGCGAGACGAGCAGGTCCGCGTCGTCCGAAGCGAAGGAGCAATGGCCCACGAGCAGGCGAACGTCCGGCGATGCGTCGGAGCCGCCGAGCCGGAACACGCCGGGACTGACCTCGACGGGACGAAGTGCGACGCCCTTCGGCGGCGGTTCGAGGCTGGTGGTGACAAAGGCGTAGGCCGCAGGGACGAGGACGAAATCGCCCGGCGCCAGCACGATCTCGGCCTCGCCCTCGATCGCAAGACGGCACGCCCCCTCGAGCACGGCGGCGTAGAACGGGCGTCCGTCGTCGGCGCGTCGCACCGCCCAGAGGCCGGACGCGGTCACGATCTTGGAGAACGAGGCGCTGGGCCGGAGCAGTCCGACGACCTGGGTGAGCGGATCGGCCAATTTTCGGACTCTCGCCAATGTCTGCCGGACTTCCGACCGTAGCAGGTCCGATCTGGACGGCCTACCACTCCGCCGTGCTTCGCACGGGAGTTGCCATGAACACGGTTCTGATCACCGGCTGCTCGTCCGGCTTCGGCTTCGAGACGGCGCGCCGATTCCTTGACCGCGGTTGGCGCGTCGTCGCCACGATGCGCAGGCCGCGGGAGGATGGGCTGGCCCCGTCCGGCCGCCTCCGGGTCCTGCCGCTGGACGTGACCGATGCCGCCAGCATCGCACATGCCGTCGAGGAGGCCGGTCCGATCGACGTGCTGGTCAACAATGCGGGCGTCGGACTGCTGAACGCGCTGGAGGGTACGTCGATGGATGCCGCCCGCGAGGTGTTCGAAACGAATACGCTTGGGACCATCGCCATGACCCGGGCCGTGCTGCCGCAGTTCCGGGCACGGCGCGCGGGGGTGATCGTCAACGTGACGTCGAGCGTGACGCAGCGGCCGCTGCACCTGCTGTCCGTCTACACGGCGAGCAAGGCGGCGGTGAACGCCTTCACGGAATCCCTGGCCCTTGAGCTTGATCCCTTCGGTATCCGCACGCGTCTCGTCATCCCCGGCCGCGCCCCCGACACGGCGTTCGGGGCCAACGCCCGCGCCCGCATGGGCATGGACATCCCCGCGGCCTACGCCGACCTCGCCGCGCAGGTCTTCGCCGGGTTCCAGGGGAGTACGGAGACCCTGACGCGGGCCGAGGACGTGGCGGAGGCGGTCTGGCGCGCGGCGACAGACCCGGCATGCCCGATGCGCCTGCCCGCTGGCGCGGACGCGGTGGCGTGGGCCCATGCGGGCTGATCCGATGCCGGGCATCCCCCTCGCGTCGCTCAGCGCCGTTCCGAGCCGGCTCGTCCGGGGCGGAGTGCGAAACGGGTGTCCGGGACCTCCGCTCGCTCGTCCACGTCCCACCCTCACCAGTTGCTCGAACGGTCGAGCCGGCCAGGTCGCCCCCTATGCCGCCGCCTCGCCGAGACGCACGCACCGCGCCGCGTGCCCCGGCCCGACAGCCACCCGCGCCGGCAGCCCGTCCCGGCAGGCCGGGACGACGAGGTCGCAGCGGGGCTCGAACGGGCAGCCCGGAGGTGGGTCGGCAAGATCCGGTGGCGAGCCGGGGATCGTGGCGAGCCGCACGCCCTTCGGCGAATCCGGGGTGATGCGGGAGGCGAGCAGCCCCTGCGTGTAGGGATGGGCCGGCGTGCCGACCACCGCGCCGCTCGCCCCCACCTCGACGAGGTGGCCGCCATACATCACCGCCACCCGGTCGGCGACCTGCACCGCGACGCCGACATCGTGGGTGACGAAGATCACCGCGAGGCCGAGGTCGCGCTGCAACTCGCGCAGCAGGAGCAGGATCTGGATCTGCACCGTGGCGTCCAGCGCCGTGGTCGGCTCGTCGGCGAGCAGCACCTTCGGCCGGCAGGCCAACGCCAGCGCGATCATCGCCCGCTGGCGCATGCCGCCGGACAATTCGTGCGGATAGGCATCGAGCCGGCGGGCCGGCGAGGGGATGTGGACGCGCTCGAACAGTTCGAGCGCCCGCGCCCGCCCGGCGGTGCGCGACACGCCCTCGTGACGCATCACGGCTTCGGCGATCTGGTCCCCGATGCGGTAGACCGGATCGAGGGCGAGGCCCGGGTCCTGGAAGATCATCGCGACGGTGCCGCCGCGATAGGCCGAGAGCGCCCGGGGCTTGAGCGTGAGCACGTCGTGCCCGTCGACCTTGAGCTTCCCGCCGATGCGGGTGCGGGATTCCGGCAGCAGCCGCATCAGCGCCCGCAGGGTCACGGACTTGCCCGAGCCCGATTCGCCGAGCAGCGCCAGGGCCTCGCCGGCGCGGATGGTGAAATCGACCCCGCCGACGGCGCGGACGGGCTTTCGGCCGCCGAGAAAGTCGACCGTCAGGTCGCGAACCTCGATCAGGGCGTCGGAGGTGGCGGTGTCGGGGGTGCGCAGGGGTGCGTTCATGACTGCCTCACGCCGCCATCGGAACCGGGGGAGCCTTCGGGTGGCCGGAGCCCGCCGCGGCCATGTGGCAGGCGGCGAGATGGGCCGGGGCGACCGGATCGAGGCCGGGCTCGCGGGTGCGGCAGATGTCGGCCGCGAACTGGCAGCGGGTGTGGAAGCGGCAGCCCGGGGGCGGGTTGATGGGGTTGGGCGGATCGCCGGTGAGCGGCGCTTCCTCCAGCCGCGCGTCCGGATCGGTCGAGGGCTGGGAAGCGAGGAGCGCCGCCGTGTAGGGGTGGCGCGGCGCCTTCAGGATCGCGTCGGCCGGGCCGATCTCGGCGATGCGCCCGAGATACATCACCATCACCCGGTCGGACATGAAGCGCACGACGTTGAGGTCGTGCGAGATGAAGATGTAGGTCAGGCCGAATTCGCGCTTGAGGTCGGTCAGGAGGTTGAGCACCTGCGCCTCCACGGACTTGTCGAGAGCCGAGACCGCCTCGTCGAGGATCAGGAGCCGCGGCTCGAGGGCCAGCGCCCGGGCGATGTTGACCCGCTGGCGC
>JAEWKL010000497.1 GCA_023386115.1 Pseudomonadota bacterium | reverse complement strand
GGCCCAGGCCGTCATCGTGGCCCCGCGCCGGCGCCGCCGCGTCTGCTGGTGGCGGGGCGGACGCCGGGTCTGCACATGGCGCCGATAGCTCGGCGCCGATCACCTTGGCGCTGATCGAGCCGGGCACTCGGCTCGGCTCGCCCGGAACGGAGTGGGCCGATGTCGACCAGACGCGCATTCATCAAGGCGCTCCCGGGCGCGGGGGCCGCCTTCTCCCTCGCCGGCAGCGCCATCTGGGGCGAGGGCGTCGCCCGGGCGCGGGACGACGGGCTCTCTCCCGCCTTCGCCGGCCACTTCCACCCGCAGGGCAAGCCGCCCTCTGAATTCACCCGGGACGTGCTGCGCCGGGCGAGGACCGCCCTCCCCTTCGCGGACGAGCGCGACTTCGCCGAGCAGCGCAAGGGGTTGATCGCCGCGATGACCGCGATGACCATCCCGGCCGATGCCGGTCACCTGGCCTGGGACATGCGGCAGTTCCAGTTCCTCGACAAAGATGACCCGTTCGACAGCATCCATCCGTCCTTGCTCAGGATCTCGCGGCTCAACAACAATTACGGCCTCTACGAGGTCGTCCCCGGCCTCTACCAGGTGCGCGGCTTCGACCTCTCCGACCTCACCTTCGTGCGGGGCCGGACCGGGTGGATCGTGTTCGATCCGCTCGTCAGCCGGGAGACCGCACGGGCCGCCTGGACGCTGTTCCAGGAGCATGTCGGCGAGGGCCGGCCGGTCTCGGCGGTGATCTACTCCCACACCCACGGCGACCATTGGGGCGGCGTGCGCGGCCTGATCGAGGAGGAGGACGTGCGGTCGGGCCGCGTGCCGGTGATCGCGCCCGCCGGCTTCATGACCCACACCGTGGCCGAGAACGTCTATGCCGGCAACGCCATGAACCGGCGCCTGTTCTACCAGTACGGGCTGCTCCTGCCCTCGGGGCCGCACGGCTATGTCGGGCAGGGGCTGGGTCAGCGCGTCTCGGCCGGGGCGAGCGGGCTGATCGCCCCGACGCGCCACGTCGAGAAGCCGATCGAGGAATTCGAGGTCGACGGCGTCCGGATGATCTTCCAGAACACGCCTGATACCGAAGCACCGCGCGAGATGAACACCTACCTTCCGGCGATGAAGGCGCTCTGGATGGCGGAGAACGTCATTGCGTCGCTGCACAACATCTATACGCTCAGGGGTGCGCCGGTGCGCGACCCGCTCAACTGGTCAAAATACATCAACGAGGCGCTCTACCGTTTCGGCCGCGAGGCCGAGGTGATGGTCGCCTCGCATCACTGGCCGCGCTGGGGCAACGCGCGGATCCAGGAGGTCTTGCGGGCCCAGCGCGACCTCTATGCCCACATGAACAACCAGGTGCTGCACCTCGCCAACCAGGGCGTGACGATCAACGAGATCCACACCGTCTACGAATTGCCGAAGAGCCTGCAACAGACTTGGCATTGCCGCGGCTATCACGGCTCTCCGGAGCACAACAGCCGCGGCGTCATCCAGCGCTATCTCGGCTTCTGGGACTGCAACCCGGCGACGCTCATCCCGCTGCCGGCCTCCGAGAGTGCGCCGCTCTACGTCGAGATGATGGGGGGAGCGGAGGCGATCCTCGCCCGCGGCCGGCGCCTGCACGATGAGGGACAGTATCTCCTGGCACAGGAGATCGTGAACAAACTCGTCCAGGCCGAGCCGCGGAACCGGGCGGCCAAGGATCTGCTCGCCGACATCTTCGAGCAGATCGGCTACCAGCAGGAGAATCCCGGCTTGCGCAACAGCTTTCTCTCCGGGGCCTACGAGCTGCGCTCCGGCATTCCCGAGGGCGAGACGGCGAATTCGAGCAGCCCCGACGTCGTGCGGGCGATGACGACCGAACTGTTCCTGAACTTCCTCGGCATCCGAATGGACAGCCGCAGGGCGGAGGGCCTGCGCTTCACCATCAACCTCGTCACGCCGGACAACGGCGAGCGGTTCGTAATCGAGATGGACAACGCGACGCTGACCAACATCGCGGGGTTCCAGGCCGAGACACCCGACCTTACCCTGACAATCAACCGGACGGACCTCCAGCGGACGATGACCGGCGAGAAGACCCTGGAGGCCCAGATCGCCGACGGGACCGCGACGGTCCGGGGCGATGCCGGGGTCCTGGCGCAGCTCGCGGCCACCCTGGTCGCGTTCGATCCGCGCTTTGAGATCATGCCGGGGACCAAATCGGGTGAGGCGCGCCAGCGGACGGTCTCGGACGCGTACCGGGCCGAGCCCTGCGCGGCGATCGCCGAGTAGGAGGCTCACCCGCCGTCTTTCAGCCGCCATCCTGGCGGCTGCGTCCGCCTCGCCTGTGCCGCCCCCGGGACGCTGCGGCGACGGGGTGTCCCGCACGAGGATCATGGTCCGATGTCGAGCAGCGGCGTCACTCCAGGGGAGGCGGCGAGGGAGCCGGTCCCGATCGATCTCGCCCTGCAGGGCGGAGGGGCGCACGGGGCTTTCACCTGGGGCGTCCTCGACCGCCTGTTGCAGGAACCGTGGCTGTTGATCGACGGTATTTCCGGAACCTCGGCCGGAGCCATGAACGCGGCCTTTCTCATCGATGGGTATGAGCGGGGTGGGCGTGAGGGCGCCCGCGCCGCACTCCTGGCCTTCTGGGACAACGTCTCGCGTGCGGGCGCGCTCAGCCCGCTTCGGCGCAGCCCGCTCGACGTGATGCTCGGCCGCTGGACCCTCGACCACTCGCCGGCGTTCCTCGCCAGCGATCTGATGACGCGCGTGTTCTCCCCCTACGACCTCAATCCGGGAGGGCTCAACCCGCTCGCGCGCATCCTGACCTCGACCCTGGATTTCACCGGCATCGCACGCAGCGCGATCAGGCTCTTCGTCACGGCGACCAACGTCCATAGCGGTCGCGGTCGTGTGTTTCGCAACGAGGAGATCACCGCGGAGGTGCTCCTGGCCTCGGCTTGCCTGCCGACGATGTTCCAGGCCGTCGAGATCGAGGGCGCGCTCTACTGGGACGGAGGATATTCCGGCAATCCGACGATGACGCCTTTGGTGCGCGAATGCGCCTCGCAGGACACGATCATCGTCCAGGTCAATCCGGTCGTGCGGTCCGGTTCGCCGCGCGCGGCACGGGAGATCCTCAACCGGCTCAACGAAATCTCGTTCAACGCGGTCCTGCTCAAGGAGCTCAGGATGATGGCCGTGCTGCGGCGGGTCGCGCCGGCCGATGAGACCGAGGGGGCGAGATGGGCCGCGATGCGGATGCACCGCATCGCGAGCGACGTCGTGGCGGAGCTCGGCTCCTCGTCGAAGCTCAACGCCGAATGGGCGTTCCTGACGATGCTGCGGGACGAGGGCCGCCGCTGCGCCGAGGCCTTCCTGACCAGCCACGGGGCGGATTTGGGCCGGCGCTCGTCGTTCGATCTCGACCAGTTGCTCGACGGGGTGTGAGCCCGCTTGAGCTGGATCAACGCCGCCGGCTCCCGGCAGGACCAACCATGGCGTCGAGCCCGGCCCGGAGACGATCCATGTCGATGCACACTCCGGTCGGCGATGCGGACGACCTGCTCACGACGGTACCGGGGGCCGAGTTCGCCCGCCACCTCGCGCGGCACGGCGTCGCCGTCACGGGTAGCGACCTGCCGCAGGTCGGCAGCATCGCCGACACGCTCCGCAGCCATGCCGGCCTGGTGCGGACTGACCTGATGGTGATGGGAGCTTACCGACATTCCCGCGCGCGGGAATGTGTCTTCGGCGGCGTGACCCGCTCGCTCCTCATGGCCGCGCAGGTCCCGCTCTTCCTCGCGCATCGAACAGGGAGACTCATCATGATCCGGAAGCAACCGACCAGGACGTCCTCGATTCGGGCGGCGCGCAGGCGGAAAGCCATTCTGCAGACGCTCAGGCCAGCGATCGCACCGACGCGGACGCGACCTGAGGACGACGCCCCGATCTCGCCGGTCCCGACGGAAGATCTCGAGCCGTTCGACGAGAGCGACCTGCGCGCCTAGAGATCCGGCTGGCACTTCGTCGAGTGACGCAAGATCGCGCCATCAGCGCCGTCGCCGAGACCTGCTGGCAGGGCTGACGTCGCGCGCCCTGGGAGCGGCATCAGGTCGCCGGCAATCAGGGGTGGGGTTCGCGATCGGGTCCCGAGAGGGCCCGCATGGCGTTCAGGATCACCGCTACGTCGATCGCCTCCTGCAGCAGCGCCCCTGCACCGGCGTGTGCGCGCCGAGGGCCGCCGCGACCATCCCGGCGAGCGAGAGCGCGAGCCTGACGAGCACGCTCTGGAGCGCGATGGCGCGGAGGCCTTCGCAATACGGAGAGCCTCCGGCAGCGGCGCCAGGCTGTCGACGAGAAGGACCACATCGGCCGCCGCCCCCCCCGCGGCGCCCCCGGCGCGGAGCCCCCCCCCCCCGTCCCCC